>JASHQJ010000483.1 GCA_030037595.1 Candidatus Binataceae bacterium | reverse complement strand
GCGGATCGCACGCTCCACGCACACGTCGAGGTAAACACCGTACATCACGATGTCGCTGAAGGGGCGCAACACGAGCCGCATTATTGAGTGGGCGTGAGCGTTGTCGGCGAGTGCCTCGAACTTCTGCCGCTCGAACAGCAGTTCACCCTTGTGATCGAGCGCTGCCTGGATTTCCTCCTGTGACAATTCATGAGCTCCGATCGTCATCGGGTTGAGGGGGCGAGTGGCGTCGATCTTCTCGGCGCCCGGAGTTCCGACGATACAATGGTCGGGGAGTTGCCCGCCCCAACTTTTGAGCATCGGATCGCCCGGGTTGTGGAGGTCGAGCGCGCAAACCATGCGTACCTTCGATTGGCGTGCGAAGTGGGTGATCTCCTGGAGGCGGGCAACGATTTGCTCGGCGTCGGGCAAGTAGAGCGCGCCGCCCGGCGCGAGAAAATCGCGCTGCGTATCGACGTCGTAGAAAATTGTGGTGTCAGTCTTCATTTCGAATCCTAGTCATGCGAATACGGTGCCGCGGACCGAATCGTGCGTATCAAAAGTGATCCGGTTCCTGCGGGCGGCGATTGTCGTATTCGAGCTGGACGGTCATGTGGTGGATGTTGAACTTAGTCTGCAGCATTCGGCACATGTCGTCGAGCACGCGATCGTGATCGGCGCCCGGAATCACCACGGCGTGAGCTGAGAGTGCAAATTGGTGCGTCGTAAGGCACCAGACGTGGAGATCGTGAACTTCCTTCGTACCATCTACTGCGAGCAGATCGCCGCGTAGCTCCTCGAGATTGATGTGTGCCGGGGTAGATTCCATCAGGATATCGAGGCCTTCGCGCACCAGGTCCCAAGAGCTGTAAAGGATGAGCAAGCCAATCAGGATACTGACCGCAGGGTCTGCCGCTGCCCATCCGGCGAAGTACACCAGCGCGCCGGAAACCAGCACGCCGACCGCGCCAATCAGATCTGAGATGACGTGAAGGAAAACGGCTCGCAGCGCCAGTCCGCCCGCGCCTGCCGCCGACGTCATCCATGCCGAGAAGGTGTTGATTGCGATCCCCGCGATCGCGATTGCCATTACCGCCAGCCCCGCGACCGGTTCCGGATGACGTAGCCGCTGAATTGCCTCGATCCAAATGAACACGACCAGCAGCCACAAAAACAATCCGTTGACCAGCGCGCCGAGAATCTCCGCGCGGAGGTAACCGTACGTTTTCGCGGATGATGCGGGCCGGGTGGAAATCCATAGAGTCAACAGGCTGATGCATAGCGCGGCGATATCGGTCAGAAGGTGGACCGCGTCCGTCATCAGCGCAAGACTGCCCGCAAGGTAGCCTCCCACCAACTCGACCACGAAAAAAGCCGATGTAACGCCGAGCACAATGAACAGGCGACGACGATCTCCGGCCACGCCCACGTGGGCGCTATGATCATGGTCCGACGGCACGTTCAGGCTCTAGGCGTTAGTTTGGCACGGATCGCACAGTTGATTGAATGTTCGACCTGACCGCCATCGGCCGCGCCGTGCGACCCTCACTCGTATCTTATCAAGGCCGAACATTCCGTGGGTGCCACTCGCGCACGTCCGCCTAGTGCGCCGAGCTCGACTACGAAGGCGCATCCGACAACTTCGCCGCCCAAGCGATGCGCCAGCTTGATGGCCGCGCGTGCAGTGCCGCCCGTCGCCAGCAGATCGTCAACGATCAGCACACGCGAACCGGGTTTGACGGCATCCTCATGCATTTGTAGCGAGGCGGTGCCGTACTCGAGTTCGTATGACTCATCGACGGTGCGAAACGGGAGCTTGCCCGGCTTGCGTGCGATCGTGAGCCCGACGCCCAGCCGATAGGCTACAGGAGCGCCGACAATGAAGCCGCGCGACTCGATTCCGAGCACGCTGTCAACTTTGCCCAGGTATGGCTCGGCGAGGCGGTCAACGACCGTCGCAAAGCCTCGCGGATCGGCGAGCAGCGGGGTGATATCACGAAAGAGGATGCCAGGCTTGGGGAAATCCGGAACGTCGCGGATGAGATGCTTGAAATCGTCTACGCTCATGTTTTGGCGATCACCAGCGGCCTTGAGAATTGCGTCAAAGATAGCGGGCGCCGTCCGGAAATTCCATTTCGCGGCGACTACATGCCGCCCACTGCCGCGATACCTCCCGCATTTGTGTCGCTGGGAGGCGGCAAGTACGTCAGCGGATCGCGCGCGATATTGTCGCGACGTACCTCGAAATGGAGGTTCGCGCCCGTCGCATGGCCGCTGGTTCCGATCTGAGCGATGACCTGTCCTGCACCGACGTGATCGCCTTCGTGGACAAGGTTTACAAGGTTGTGGGCGTAAACAGTTACGTATTCGTCATCGTGGCGGATGATGACCGTGTTGCCGTAGCCGTGAAGCTGACCGGCAAATTCGACGACCCCGCGGTCGGCGGCGTGGATAGGGGTACCCGCGGGCGCTGCGATATCGACGCCTTCATGCATCGAGCCGTTGCGCATTCCAAATCCCGACGAGACTGCACCAGTGTAAACGGGCCATAGAAACTGCCGTTCCGCGCGAGGACCATAGGAGATATGCGAGTTGTTGGCTCGCTCGGCCCCGAGCGAGGCTTCCCTGTACTGTCCCGGAATGACGAGCACCTGCCCGACGCGCAGCGCGGCCGGATCGCTGATCCCATTCGCGGACATCAGATGTCCGACGCTGACCCCGTAGTGAAGCGCGATGCGATAGAGAGTCTCACCCGGGGCGACGACGTGTGTGGCGGCGACGCGCGAGCCTATTGCTGGGGCGGAGGGTGATGACTCGCTGGAGCATCCGGCCAGGGCAAGCATAACGGCTCCCAGAGTAACCGCGATCACGCATGACCGTCTGCCAGTCCTCATTCCGCCTCAACCCCTCGGTCGCGCTGATTCGAGCGCCGCACCCACGATGCGCGCGCCACCAACTTACGTCTCAGCGCGCTTCAGTCCTTGAAGCCGTACTTGCCCGTCATCTTCACGAATCGGCACTCGCCGAAATACTCCTCTTGCCACTGTCCACTCTTGCGGCTGATTCGCACAAGGGTCTGTAGCTCGTCTTCGCCTATCGGTGCGATGAACCTGCCGCTCGGGGCGAGCTGGCTGAGCAACGGACCTGGCACGCCGGGCATCGCCGCCGTCACCACGATCACGTCGAAGGGGGCATTTTCAGCCCAGCCCTCGGAGCCATCGCCGCACTTCAGATAGACATTTCCGACGCCGAGCGTGTTGAGGATGATGCGCGCGCGATCGTGGAGATGCGCGATGCACTCGACCGAATAAACCTCGCGAGCGAGCCTCGCCAGCACGGCTGCCTGGTAGCCGCATCCGGTACCGATTTCGAGTACGCGTTCGGCGCCAGTCAGCTCGGCGACTTCGGCGATCAGGGCGACCATATATGGTTGAGAAATCGTTTGCGCTTCGCCGATCGGGAGCGGGCCGTCGTCGTAGGCATGATCTTGAAGCTCAGATGGGAGGAATCGATGGCGCGGGACAGTGCGCATCGCATCGAGCACGCGTGGGTCTTTTATTCCGCGCGCCGCGAGCTGTTCGACGACCATCCTCTCGCGCGCGTCGTCCAGGTCGGTGCCCATCGCTGAAACTATACTACTCACAAAGCGGACTCGCGACCGCCCGGCGGCGAGGCTGAGGTTCGATGGGTCAACGAATCGCGGGCGAAAAAGCGGCCGCCAGCGCGCGCCGGCCATGCAGCGGCGATGGAGTAGCCATGGCTGATGCGCGGCTTCGGGGTCGGGGATGTACTCGGCAGGGTAACTGATTCGCTGCCGGCTCATCACAAACAGCGCGAGCGCTCGCGGCCTGCTCGGGCGGGAAGTTGAAGTCCGGCATCTGCATGCCGGGTGAAACGACGCCGGCGTTCGTCAGGTGCTGGACGTTCCAGTTGAAGCTCGTGCGCGCGCCAGTCACATGCGCGAAGTTCAACAATTCGGGATTCTTGTCGCCGCTAGTACGTCGGCTCGGGACCCGTGCTGCCGCCGCGACCCTCCACGACGTGGCACAGTGCACACTTTTTTTTCTTGAAGAGCACCTTGGCGAGGTTGATCTCTTCCATCCCCGGAGTGGCAGCGTCATGACGATGAGAGAAGTTGCACCGCATTTGCATCATCTCGTCCATGGTCAGTCCGCTTCGCACGGCGAGGGGCGGCCACAGCATCAGATCGTCCCATGCCTTGCCTCCCACGTGAGTCGCCCTCGACCGTAACCGCCCATCCGTCACCACCGTGGCAGGGAGTGCATCCGAACTCCGCAAAGTCGTGCTTCGCGAGCCACGCGTTCGTCGGATGCGGCGTGGGCGGCGCGGGAATAGACGCGGGAAGGACAGAGGACCATTCGTAGCCGAGATGACACGTAATGCAGCGGACGGTCACACCGATCTTGGGGATCCAAATCTGGCGGATTGCTGGGCTGAAATTGCGCGCGTCGTCAACGCGGCCCTAGTGACCGAGCAGCGCCGGGGAGTGTTCCTGGTGGGGCGCCATTCGGTTCGAAACTCGCAATAGAAGCCGTAGGCAGCCGGCACGAAGAATACGAACGACATCGCGAAGTCCTTGGCTTCGAGCGACTCCTTGCGCTCGGCCATGTCAGTAGAGCCGCGGCATCTCCGGCCGCACCTGCCCCGGCCAGTAGATCCGCCAGTACGGCCCGCGCAGATAGACGCCGATGATTATCAAAACGACGATTGCGAATGTCGCGGCGATAAAGACTGCGTTCTGGTGACGACGCTCCAGAGGAAACCATCGCCCTTCCGAGCTTTTCGGCGAGCGATCGAGCCTGGGCCAGATCGTCAGGATGATCAACAGTAAGGCGGGAATCAGGATTCGCCCAGGAATGCATGGCTCACGGTCAGGGGGCCGAGATAGATCGTCGTCGAGGCGACCAGCTCCTGGAGCCATGCGAAGTACCATGGCGCCTTGGCTGGATTGGGCGTCACGGCAGGATTCGCGAGGCCCTCGAGGGGAGCGTCGAAGGCGAGTGCCGAGAAAAGCGTCAGGTTGAAGACGACGAGGAAGACCTGCGCGATTCGCCGCGTGACGTTGGGAGAGGAGAAAAACTGGTCGTCCTCTTCGAGCCCAATCACCACGACCTTGCCGCCGAGCGGGACGCGATAACCGCGGATGATATTGAGCAGGTAGTCGATCGCCTTGATCACGCCGTCGGCGTCGCTGCCAGGAATCGGAACTGCACGCCCGCGCGAGGCGCCGACCGCAAGGAAGATGGCCTCGAAGCCGTCGGCCTTGAGTTCGTTGATTCCGAAGCCGGGACGGAGCGGAGTCGAGTAGCGATTAGTCAAGACGAGCGCCTCGATTTCGCCGACCTGCACGTCGATCACGTCGCGCGGGAGCCGATATGCCGGGATTCCATACATCGCTACCAGGTAGCTCAGTAAGAGCGGAGCGGAATCCAGCAGAGGAGCAAATACTTGTCCACCCATCCCGCTTAGGAACGTTCGCCTGCTCCTTGGCGAGGTAGAGCCGCATGATTCCGAACTTCTGCATGTACGTGTGCCAGATGTTCCACCGCACTGAGAAGAAAACGATTGCCGCGACAGCACGGCAAGGGAGTGAGCCTCGCGCTTCATGCTTGACCATCATCGGAGTTGCGGCGAAGAGTAAGGATACAGACCAGCGGAAACCAGGTGAGTTGGCGCTTGGATCTGTGGAAGACGCCCTCGTCCAGGTATGCGTAGGGCAACCCGTAGTGCCGATGCGCGAGCGTCGCACCCATCATCAGGGCATAGATGTAGAAAACCAGATCATCGGAATTGACGAGGAACGTCGGCACAAGAACCCATACCCAACTGAAGTGGTACCCCGCGATGTCGATCGTGGGCGAGGTATGCCATACGCGGCTCGGGCGGCCCGGTTCAGGCGGAGGGACGTAGCACTGCCAGAAGCTCTCGCGCAGCGGCGCAGCGTTGATTGATTCACGATCGGACCCATCGATGGGTCCGCAGTGCGTGAATTCCGCGGTTTTGGCCCCCACGCCCGACTGTGAATTATGCAAGGGATACCGAGTCAAAAAGCGAGCGATGCAGTCAAAACTTGCTGCGCGTGGCGTTGCAGCGGCAAAGCGGATCTTCTCGAAACTCGTGCAGTTCCGCGCCGTACTATCACACGTGCACGTACGAGGCCCTCGCGGCCGTTTCGGCGCCGATTCTTCAACGGGGAGCTTGAAATTAAGTTTGAAACGATTGATTCCTTTGTTGATGGTGGTCTCGATGACGGTCATGTTTTCGCAGCCCGCCCTCGCCGCGAGCGGCACAGGCACGACGCAACAGTACGCCGGCGATACGGCAGCTAACTCATCGGAACCCGCGTCCGCCAACGCACAGAAAAGTGGCCACAAGCCGGCCCGACACAAGAACAAGGAATCCTCGTTCCGTAGTAAGGTGTCTGATCAGGTCAACAAGATGCGCGCAAAGCTGCCTGCTTTCCTGAATTCGTTCAACCAGGGAAAGTCGCAGCCCTGGTCGCTCGCAGCATAGGTACTTGACCGTTAGATTCCTGCGTGTCCTCCGCCTCTCTATGCATCGTAAACCGATCGGCCTCATCCCCGCGCTGACGGCGGCCCTAGCTGTTGTCACTGTCTACTACAGCCCGCCGGGAGTGGGCCGGGGCGAAACCAATACGACGCTATCGAACGCGAACCAGAGTGTATCGAAGAGAAATCTCGCCGCGGCTCCGAATGCATCGCGCCCAAATATAGTTTTCGTTTTGACCGACGATCTATCGCTCAATCTGCTCCGGTTCATGCCTCATGTCCTGAAGATGGAGCGTGACGGCGTCCGCTTTTCCAACTACTACGTCACTGATTCGCTATGCTGCCCATCGCGGGCCTCGATCTTCACGGGAGAATTCCCCCACAACACTCACGTGTTCCGCAATGTCGAGCCCGACGGCGGCTATGGCGGCTTCAATGCGCATGGCAACGAGCCGCTGAGCTTCGCGGTCGCGCTTCAGCACTCAGGGTACAAAACCGCGATGCTCGGCAAATATCTGAATAACTACCGGCCGGGACAAAATGGTGTCGCGATGGGATGGAGCGAATGGGACGTCGCGGGAGACGGCTATCGCGAGTTCAATTATTCGCTCAACGAGAACGGGAAGCTGGTACACTTCGGCGCTCAGCCCGCCGACTATCTTACCGATGTCCTTGCTGGTATCGCGGTGAAGTTCATCCATCGATCGGCCAGCGCACCGTTCTTCATAGAGATCGGAACTTTCGCGCCGCACGCGCCCTATGTGCCGGCCCCTCGCGATTCCGATGCGTTCTGGGGACTCCATGCGCCCCGCAATCCGGCCTTCAACGCCAAGCCCACGAAGGACACGATCAAATGGCTGCAGCGCTATCGTCCGCTTTCCAAGACCGACATTGCGTCGATCAACGGCGACTTCCGCCGGCGCGCGCAGTCGGTGCTTGCCGTCGACAAGATGATCGGCGAACTCGAAGACGCGGTGGCTGCGTCCGGCCAGCAGAAAAACACCTACTTCGTTTTTAGCTCCGACAACGGCCTTCACATGGGCGAGTATCGATTGATGCCGGGCAAGATGACGGCGTTCGATACCGACATCCGAGTTCCGCTGATTGTCAGCGGCCCCGGTGTCGTCGTCGGCCGCACGGTCGACGAAGTCGTCGAGAACACTGATCTCTGCCCAACTTTCGAGGAGATCGCGGGTGTTGCTGTACCCGACACAGTCGACGGCCGCAGCCTCGAGCCGCTCATGAGAGGAAAACAAGTCTCAGAGTGGCGCTCGCTCGCGCTGATCGAGCATCACCGCGTCCTGAAACGGGTCTTGAAAAAAGGTGTGCGGTACGGTCTCGCCAAGCTTTGGTCGACGATCGACCCGGATGCGGGCGATCCAGACGAGCCCACGACTCGCAGCGGCAATCCGCCGACTTACGAGGCGATCCGCGGACGCTCATTCGTCTACGTCGAATACGACGATGACACACGCGAGTATCATGATGTTGCGAGTGACCCGCATGAGCTTCATAACACGTTCACGTCGCTCGCATCGGACAAGCAGGCGTCGCTGCATACCGAGCTGAAGGAACTCAGCGCATGCCAGGGGACCCGATCCTGCTGGCAGGCGGCGCGTCCCGCTCCGCTTGCGGCGCAACAATAGGCGCCGTGGGCGTCAGTAAGCGCGGAAAAGGTGGGACTCCCTGATTTGCAAGCGACGATCAGCCAGGCGCAGCGGCGGCGCGCCTTAGAACCTCTCTCAGCGAACGAGCGTATCGGATCAGCTTCAGGGCGTGAGTTCGTGCCGCCGATCGATCGCCATTTTGCACCAGCTTCTCGGCGGCCGCGCACAACTCGGCCAATTGTGTCGCCCCGATCGCGGCCGAAGAGCCACGTAGCGCGAACGCTTCAGCCGCGAAGGATTCCGCGTCGTCGCAACGGCGGCCGATTCCATGCGAGCCAGGCGCTCGGGAAGATCGGCGAGGAAAGCCTCGATGAGCTTGGCTGGACGTTGCGGCCGGATGTTTTCGTCGATAGTCTCGGCCAGGCGCGTCGCCGTTAGGGTGTTTCCGAATCCGACCCGTCAACGGCTGGAAAAGGCTCGGGGGTGGGATCCTTCGATCAAGTTTGAAACACCTTCGGACTCTGAAGGTGGGTCCGACCTTGGCCCTGCGATCGCCGCCCATCTGATTGACGAGCGGCGTCGGTAAGGAGCGGGCTTTCGCAGAGGGCACGGCGACTTGGTATTTCGTTTGCTGCCATTTCGATGACCTATTACTGCGCCGTCTATATCTTGCACCGCTTCCTGACAAGAATTGGGTTCAAGAACGCGCTGGCCTCCGACCTCCGGCTCATTCAGCGCGACAACCGCGTCGTTGACGATGGTCGATAGCAGGTCGGCGCTGGATTTAATGCTCTCCGCCTAGCGCCGTTGCTCGCCCTCGAGATCACCCAGCAGCAACAGGTCGGCGCGGCCGGTGATGGCGCGGAGATGAGTTCGCACCTGATGTCCCGTGCGCGCCACGAACTCTGCCCGCCGCCCCACTTCCCACAGTGCTTCATCGTGAGCATGCTTGAGCTGCTCGCGCGCCGCCTCACGCTCGGTGATATCGCGCAGCACCATCACCGCGCCGCCGACAGGTTCGGCGGGGCTTTCAATGCGGCGCACCGAACCCTCGAACCATCTTTGTCGCTCGCTTTGTGGGTCGCGTTTGCAAAGCCTGAGCTCACCTGGTTGCTCGCCTTCAAGCGCCCGCCGTGGTGGTGAATTGGCTTCGAGGATCGGCACGGTGCGGTCACCATCGAGCAGTTCGTAACCGGGCAGCGGATTTGCTTCACTCCTCAGGTTGGCAGCGAACATCGCCACCGCGGCTGCGTTGCTGATGCGCAAATTCAACGTCGGCGTCCACCGCGAGCACGGCCTCGGACATCGCCTGAAGAATCGATTCGAGCAGACTATGCTGCTCGGCGAGCGCCGCCGTGCGGCTCTGCACACGCGACTCCAGTGCGGCGTTGACCGGCCTCAGCGCGGGTTCGCCGGCGCTCACCTGCGCCGCCTTATGTCGAGGCGCCGCACCATCCCGGCGCCGCAGGCGACTATTACGAGCAGCCATCCGATGATTAACGAGCAGCCGACCGCAGCAATCAACTGTCCTTCGCCGGTGCGCGCGCGCCTGCTCCGTCAACGCCGCAAGCAGACGAAACTCCTCGGCCGACATACCGGTGAATTCCACCCGGAGCGTATCGAGCAGCGCGCCTGCGGTATCGACGCGCCGAGCAGCGTGCAGCGCATATTTCTAATCGAGCTTAGGAAGTTCGCCGTAAAGGCGATCGAACCCAGAAAGCTGCGAATCGATTTGGTCGAGCCGATGCTGCTGTGAGGGCTCGGATGCGGTGAGAGCGTACACGCGATCGAGATCGCTCTTCAGCTTCGCGGCGAGCGGCGCAAGCGCAATCAGCGCCCCACGTTGGCCGCCTAGCTGATAGGTCTGGAAGCCTGTAGCAAGCAGTGTTCGATCGGCGCGAGTGTGATCCAGGGCCTGGATCCCGGCCGAAGTGTTCATCATAACCTCGAACGCCGCCGCGTACTGGTGGTGCTTCGATAGACGTTTAGGCGACAGCGACTGCGATTGCTATCGCGACGCCGATCCAGATTGGCGCAAGATGTGAAGAGCTCGAGGACTCAGCTGAATCGAGTGCTTCTGATGCAGCAGTGTAACCGGATCTTGCCCCCATGAATCGAAATGATTTCCAAGCTTGGGAGATTGTTCCACGAATCGACGGCGAAGTAGCGCCGAGGACTTGTCGATAGCGGCATATGGTTATCCGCTGTGACGGGCTCTTATCATGCGCTTGCTAAGTTTGCCGATCCGTTCAAGAACAGGATCGAATTGCGTGTGCGAAGCGTTTGTTGCGAGTCTGAATTGGAGTCCTGAGCCAAAACGGAAATTCCGGCCAAGGAGAAAATCATGGAATTCACGCAAAGAGTCTTGAATGCGTATGCGCAAATCGATGATCGGAGACTCAGGGCCATCGTCGCAGGACTGATCAAACATCTGCTTGCGTATGTGAATGAAATTCGCCCTACCGATCAGGAATTCGAGTTCGCCTGGGACTACATGGGACGGATGGCGGCGAAAACGGGTCCTGAAAGAAATGAATTTCTCTTACTGGCCGACGTACTCGGCGTGAGTCAGCTCGTCGAATCGCTTAATCACGACGAGCCAGGCACGCCGGTTGGATTCGCGCTGGTGGGACCCTTCCTGCGAGCCAATGCTCCGTTTCGTGGGAGAGGAGCGGCCGACATGAGCGATGATACTCCGGGCGCACGCGTTCGGATCACGGGAAAAGTTTACGACTTCCATACCAAGGCTCCAATTGAGGGCGCGATTCTCGACACGTGGCAAGCTGCCTCGAATGGTCTGTACGAAAACCAGGATGAGAATCAACCCGATTACAATCTGAGAGGCCGCTACAAATCTGACCGCGACGGCACGTTTGACCTGGTCGCACTGATGCCGACGGCGTATCCGGTGCCGACCGATGGCCCAGTCGGTGAGCTCTTGCGCGCTGCCAAAAGGCCACCGAACCGCCCGGCGCATATCCACTTCATCGTCGCGGCCCCCGGCTACGAGACACTTGTCACCCAGGTATTTGTCAAAGGCGACAAAGACATCGAGGCGGACGTCGTATTCACCGGTGACGAGAAAATGCTCGGTGATTTCAAAAGGGATGGCGATCGGTTCTCTCTCATCTATGATTTTCCCCTGCGGCGTGGGGTTTCGACGATGCCCAAGGCCCCGATTCCAGCTTGACGAGATAGGACGGTGGCAGATGCAGCAGACCGAATCATCGGTACCTGGCGATTAGTCCATTCCATCAACATCGATCAGAGCGGGAAGACGGAATATCCGCTCGGCAAGGATGCATTTGGATATATTTACTACAGTGAAGCGGGAATCATGGCGGTGCAGACAAGTCGGCGTGATCGGAAGCAGTCGACAGATGCGTCGGATCTGGAACACGACTACCTGGCGTACTTTGACCGTTACGAGATTGATACTGGACGAGAGGTCGTTCGTCATGTCGTGGAAGGCGAACTTCTTCCGGGAGGTCACTCGGAGATTCTCGAAAGGCGATACCGTTTCAAAGGCGATTTGATGTCACTCAAACCTGTCGACGGCACGAATCGCGAGATCCTCTGGCAACGGGTCCCAAACCCCTAGCGCGCCAGATTCGAGCGGAGTTATCAAATGCGCGCACTCCAATTCACTGAGTTCGGTCCGGTCTCTAATCTGCATCTGATTGAATTGCCCGATCCAAAGGCTGATGCGGCGACGGCCGTTGTCAAAGTCGCTGCCGGTTCCATTAACCCGAGCGACGTCAAGAATGTCGAAGGCTTGATGGAACATACGACGCTGCCGCGCGTGCCCGGCCGCGACTATGCCGGCACGGTCGTCGAGGGTCCGGCGGAATGGCTCGGCGCCGAGGTATGGGGAACCGGTGGCGAGTTCGGTTATTCGATCAACGGCAGTCATGCCGAGCTGATCGCAGTGCCAATCGCGAGCCTCCGGCGCAAGCCCCGTGTTCTGTCACTCGAACAGGCCGCAGTCGTCGGCGTGACCTATCTGGCCGCATGGTTGGGGCTGGTCGAGTACGCGCAGATCAGGGCTGGCGAAGTTCTGCTGGTTGTCGGCGCCAATGGCGGCGTTGGCAGCGCCGTTGCCCAAATCGGAAAAGCAAAGGGCGCAAGAGTCATTGGGGCGGACCGGAGTCCGCTTCATCAAGGTGCGCCTGCTAGTCGCGCTCTCGATGACTTCATTCTGTTGGACAACCGGGAGTTGCAGGTCAGCCTTGCAGAACTAAACAGAGGACAGAAGGCCGACGTGGTCTTCGACACGGTGGGCGGAACGATGTTCGAGGCAGCGCTGAAGTCGTTGAAGCATCGGGGCAGGCTAGTGGAGATCGCTTCAACCGGCGGCCGTCGAGTCAGCTTCGATCTGATTGACTTTTACCACAATGAAAGCCGGCTGCTCGGAGTTGATACCCGCGCGCGCGACGCGGTTGAGTCGGGCGCGCTTCTCGAAGCACTGACTCCATCATTCGAGCAGGACACGTTCCAGCCACCCGCCATCGACCGGGCGTTCCGCTTGTCCGAGGGGGTAGCCGCTTACGCGCAAGTGAGCAGGGGCCAGGTTCGTGGCCGGCTTGTTCTCGCGCCTTGACTGTAAAGAACCTCAGCCCCACTCCTTTGGGACTGACTGCGCGCGCTGATGCGTCAGCAGCTTGGCGCGTCGCGCCTGCTCCTCGGGCGTGACCGTCGCCGGATCCTCGCGATACTCAGGCCCTGCCGCCATCGCCTTCTTCACCGCCGGCCGAGCAGCAATCTCGTCCAGCCATCGTTTGACGTTCGGAAATTCATTGATATCGAAATTGCGATTCTGCCAGGTCGCGGCCCACGGATAGCAAATCATGTCGGCTATCGTGTACTCGCCCGCCGCGAGATACTT
>JASHQJ010000482.1 GCA_030037595.1 Candidatus Binataceae bacterium | reverse complement strand
TTCGGCAAGCCGATCTGCGAGCATCAGGCGATCCAGATCAAGCTCGCCGACATGGCGACTCGAGTGCATGCTGCCCGCGCGCTCACGCAGCAGGCGGCGGAGGCTTTCGACAGCGGCCGCCGATGCGACATGGAGGCCGGGATCGCCAAGCTGTTCGCGACCGAGGCCGCGATGGCGAACAGCCTCGAGTCGATGCGCATCCACGGCGCGTACGGATACTCGAAGGAGTTCGACGTCGAGCGGCTCTATCGCGACGCACCGCTCTTGCTGATCGGCGAAGGCACCAACGAGCTGCAGCGCATCATCATTTCGCGTCAGCTCGTCGCGCGCTCGAAGGAGTAGCGATCAGACCGAGCGCACAAGGCCGCCGTCGATTCGAATCAGCGAGCCCGTGATGTACGCCGCGTGCGGACTGGCAAGGAAAGCCGCAATCGCGCCGAACTCCTCGGGCGTGCCGAGACGGCCGACCGGAATCGCCTGCGCCGTTCGCTGGGCCGCCTCCTCGATGGAAATTTTTTGCCGCTCCGCGGTCGCGCGGCTCAGCTGCAACGATCGATCGGTCGCGATAACGCCGGGCAAGAGCATATTGACTGTGATTCCATCGCGCCCGACTTCAAGAGAGAGCGTCTTGGACCATCCGACGATCGCGCTCCTGAGCGTGTTCGAGATTCCGATCGCCGGGATCGGCTCGATCACGCTGTACGATGCGACGGTCAGGATGCGACCCCATTTGCGCGCGCGCATGTCGGGCAACAGCATGTCGGTCACGCGGAACAGCGGCAGCACCATCGCGTGGAACTGCGCCTCCCACACTTCGGGCTTGACGCCGCTCACACCCGACGGTGGCGGACCGCCCGAATTGTTCACGAGGATGTCGATCGGGCCGAGCTGCCGCCGCGCGGCATTGACAGCGCGCTCGAAGCTAACCCAATCCGCGAGATCGGCAGCGAATCCGATCGCCGACTGATGCCGCGCTTTAATTTCGGCGACAGTGCGATCGATCGTGTCCTGCGTGCGTGCGATAATCGCAACGCTCACGCCCTCGGCCGCCAGCGCTTCCGCGATGCCCCGTCCGATTCCTTTGCTAGCACCCAGAACAATCGCGGTCTTACCTCTGATTTGCAGATCCATGGCCTGATTTCTCGCTTAGAGATTCGATTGGTTCAAGTTGAGCGGCTGCCTTGCGCTGCGACTACTGCTACAAATTCGATTTGAACCTTTCACAGCGTGAGTCCGCGAGCAACCGCGGCCCGAAGGAGGCACTGATGAAACTCGGTGGCGGATGCGCCTGCAAGGCAATCAGATACAAGTTGACGGAAAGCCCGCTAATCGTTCATGCATGTCACTGCCGCGATTGTCAGCGGATCAGCGGCAGCGCGTTCGTGATCAACATCTGGATTGAATCGAAATTCGTCGAGCGCCAAGGCGACAAACCAAATTCTTTCATGCTGAAAGGCGGCACCGGCAACAATCACGAGGTGTTCTTCTGCGGGAAATGCGGCACCTACGTCTGGAGCCGCTACTACGGCGCTCCAGGCGATGCGCTCTTCGTGCGCGCGGGCACGCTCGACAACGCGGAGGCGGTCAGGCCCGACGTTCACATCTTCACGCGCAGCAAGCTGCCGTGGGTGACGCTCCCAGAGGGAGCGCGCGCCTTCAACACGTTCTACGACATCAGCAAGGAGTGGTCGCCCGAGAGCCTCGCGCGGCGCAAGACGATGCTTGCCGAGGCGCGCGCGGCCCAGAAGTAGCGACCGGCTACCGCTTTCTCAATCGACAAAATATGCTTTGATGAAAGACCAACTGTCCTCGCGGACGGTTCGCCCGTCGATTGGAATCATGAGCGCCCACAAACACGCGCATTCCACCGAGCCTACGACCCTGGCCGGCGGCGCACTGCAGGGTATGTCGAATGTCGAGCACATCAAGCATGCGAGCAAGGGACTCTTTTACGTCGGCACATCAGACGGCGCGCGACATACGCTTCACTCGGAAATCGAGGCGCTGAGCGCGCGGGAAGCCGAAACCATCACCGATCACGCCAAGGAACTCGCCAAGCACTTCGGCATCTACAAGCAGCGCATCCGCAACGAGAGCGGCAAGAAGACCGGCGACTTCATCTTCATGGTGCGGGTCAAGAATCCCGCGGGGGGCGAGCTTACGGCAGAGCAGTGGCTCGCGCTCGATGAAGCGGCGGATCGTTATGGTGACGGCAGTCTTCGTCTGACCGCGCGCCAGGGAATCCAGTTTCATTACGTGCGTGGCGAGAACCTGCGCGCTCTGGTTCGCCACCTGAACGGCAAGTATCGCGATCGCGGCTACCAGCTGACCACGCTTGGCGCGTGCGGCGATGTTAATCGCAACACCGTCGCGAGCCCGATCGACGATCTCGACGCCGAACTGCCGCTCGATTCGCGCGCCCTCGCGCACGAGGTCGCTCGCGAACTCGCGCCGAAGACATCAGCCTATTACCAGGTCTTCCTCAGCGATGAGAACGGCGCGAACGTGGCGCCAGTCAATGCCGAGGAGCCGCTCTACGGAGCGCAGTATCTGCCGCGAAAATTCAAGGTCGGCTTCGCGCATCCGCACGATAACAGTATCGACCTGCTGACCAACGATGTTGGGTTCATTCCAATCGTGCGCGGCGGACGCGTCATCGCCTACGATTTCTACAGCGGCGGCGGACTAGGCATGACGCACAATCAGCCCGATACCGAACCGCTCCTGGCGTTGGCACTGGGCCGCGTGCATCGCGGCCAAATCCTCGATGCGGTACGCGCCACGGCGATCCTTCAGCGTGAACACGGGGAGCGAAAGAATCGGCGCGCGGCGCGCTGGAAATACACGATTCGCCGTCTGGGCGTTGATCATATCAAGGCGTATCTGCGCAAGGATTTCGCAATCGAGATTGAGGACGCAGCGCCCTCGCCTCTCCCGCCTGTGCGCGATCTTCTCGGATGGTATCGCGAGGCGGGCGACGGCGATCGATGGTACGCGGGAGTGATGATTCCGTGCGGCCGCGTGCGAGACTTCGAAACGTCCCGCTACCGAAGCGCCGTGCGCCGCACCGTCGAGAGTGTCCAAGACATTGGAATCAGGGTCACACCCAACCAGCACCTAATCTTGACGCATATTCCAGCGAGCCAGCGCGAGTTCGTTGAGCGGACCTTCGCCGAGCATCGAGTTGCGTTCGACAGTGGCGTCGCGCCGATTCGACGCCTCGCGATGGCGTGTCCGGCGAAACCCACTTGCGGGCTCGCGATGACTCACGCGGAACAGGCACTGCCTGAGTATCTGGCGGAGCTGGAGCGCGCGGAGCTCGGCGACGTTGACGTCATGGTCAGGATGGCGGGATGCCCGAACGGATGCTCACGGCCGACTACCGCCGAGATCGGAATCGTCGGCTACGGCAAGAACGACTACGTGCTGATGGTCGGCGGCGCGCGCAATGGAAGCCGTCTCGCGCGCGTATTGTTCCCGCGGCTCGGCGAGCATCACCTGCGGCAGGCTCTCAAGGGGCTCGTCACCGCGATTCGCGATCATAATCCGCATCATCTGCCGGCCGGAGATTTTCTCGCCAGCACCAGCGACGAAAAACTCAAGTCGTATGCAGCCATGACGCACTGACTAATCGGGAATAGCTATTCTCGGTCCGATTCTCTGACTACTGCGATGCCGCGAAATAATGACACCGACAAAATCCACGGCTATCACGCGCACATTTACTATGATCGGGGGACGCGCGGCGTGGCCGAGCATCTGCGACGGGTGATTCCACGGCGATTCAAAGTAGAGTTGGGGCGCTGGCGCGAGGAACCGGTCGGGCCCCATCCGCAGTCGATGTACCAGGTGAAGTTCGGCGCCAAAGAGTTTTCACGCGTGGTGCCATGGCTGATGCTAAATCGCGCGGGCCTCTCAATACTGGTTCATCCCGAGACGGGAGACGACTACCAGGATCACGCCTTCAACGCGCTCTGGCTCGGTGACAAGCTGACACTGCGACTCGACATTTTCGGCGAGCTTCGAGCCAAGACCGCTTCGCGGCGCGAGCACCCAAAACCTAAAGCCAGGTGGAAGCGTCGAGTAGCTAGCGCGTCAGCATGATTTCTTCTTCGACGTCGCGTAGCCGATCCTTGCCGAAGAAAATTTCGTTTTCGACATAGAAAGTGGGTGAGCCGAATGTGCCGCGCTCGACGGAGCGCTGAGTGTTCTGGAGCAGGCGGTCCTTGATGTCCTGCCGTTGCGCCAGCTCGAAGAACTGCTTGCTGTCGAAGCCGGATTCATCGAGCGCGGCGCGCAGCACCTCAGGGTCATCGAGCTTCTTCGGATCGGCCCACATGTGCCGATAGATCTCATCGACGTAGCGGGCGAACACGCCGATCGTTTCCGCCGCGATCGCGCCGCGCATAATCGTGAGCGTGTTGACCGGGAAAAATGGATTCGGCGTGTAACGCGTGATGCCGTGACGCCGGATGAAGCGGGCGGTTTCGAGCCGCTCGTACTCGGGCCTGTTCTTGATGCCCCTGAGACTCTCGGCGGGCGAGCGGTTGTTGGTCATCTTGAAGACACCACCGAGCAGGACCGGCACGTACTTGAATTTCGCTCCGGCGCGCTTTTCTATCTCTGGAATCACGAGATGACTCAGGTACGCGTTGGGGCTGCCGAAATCGAAATGGAATTCCACGTGGGCCATGTTGCTCACCACTTTTCGCCGAACGGGCGAATTTCCTGTTCGAAGGTCCACGCATCGCGCGGCTGCTGATAGAGCTGCCAGTATGATTCCGCGACGGCATCCGGCCGCATCAGCCGTCCCGGATCGAGGTTCTTCACCGCTTCCTCGCCTTCGCGCTCGCGGATTCGATCGCGTACCCACGCAGTATCGACGCCCGCGTCGATGACGAGATGCCCAACGTGAATGTTCTTCGGCCCCAGCTCGCGCGCGATGCTCTGCGCGAGGCCGCGGAGTCCGAACTTCGCGCTCGCGAACGCCGCGTAGCCGACGCCGCCGCGCATGCTCGCCGTCGCACCCGTGAAGAAGATGCATCCTCGCCCGCGCGGTACCATGTAACGAGCCGCCTCACGCCCGGCCAGGAAGCCGCCGTAGCAGGCCATCTCCCAGACCTTGCGAAACAGGCGTTCAGTAGTATCGAGGATCGGGAAATTGACGTTGGCGCCGACGTTGAAAATACAGACCTCGAGCGGAGCGCGCTGATCGGCATCGCGGAGAAAGGCCGCGACCTCTTGTTCCTTTCGCGCATCGAGCGAGCGAGCGACGATGCAGCCGCCGGCACGCTCGATTTCCTCCACCAGGGCCGCGAGCTTGTCGCCATTGCGCCTGCCGGCGAACACGATAAACCCTTCGGCGGCGAACTTCTTCGCGATTGCGCCACCGATATAGTCGCCCGCGCCAATTACGGCCGCGGTTGCGTTTCTATGTTGCATGAGTCCTTCTCCATTCCGCGGCAAGGTCGAACGAGTCAGCTGATCGAATCATAGTTCCATTTTGGAACTTAGCGCTGGAATCAACAGTTTCAAACTGCAACCATCGATGCAAGCAGAAAATTGAGGGGCACCTCACATGAGCAATGACTTGACGCTTTGGGGTATCGGCACCAGCCGCACGCTGCGCGCGCACTGGATGCTCATCGAACTCGGACTCGATTATGAGCTAAAGCCGATCGGCTCGCGCACCGGCGAGACGCTGAGCCCCGAATTCCTGCGTCTCAATCCGCGCCACAAGATTCCTCTTCTCCAGCACGGGCCGCTGGTCGTCACGGAGAGCGCGGCCATAATCAACTACCTCGGCGAGGCGTTCCCCCAGCCGGACCGCATATTCGTGCCGCGCGACGCTGCCGAACGAGCCCGGCTCAGCGAGTGGTGTTACTTCATAATGACCGAACTGGACGCCACTTCCTTGTATATCGTTCGCCGCCACGAAGGTCTGAAGCATCTCTACGGCGAGGCTCCGGCAGCCGTCGAGGCCGCCAGGAGTTACTTCATGCACAACCTCGCGGCGATGGATTCGAGACTTGGCGAGGCACCCTTCCTACTCGGCAACAAGTTCTCCGCGGCGGATATCCTGATGATGACGTGCCTCGAATGGGCGATCACTTGCGACCTTCAACTGCCTGACAGGGCCGCGGCATACCGCGAACGCATCGCGCAACGGCCCGCATACAGAGCGGCGTTCCGCGCGAACTTCCGCGGCGACGCCTCTGCCCGGCGCGCTTCAATCTGACGCGAAACCTATCCGAACGTTAGGGGTCTCTGCCCGAGCGTGAAAAAGCGCTAGCATCGCAATTCGGGAGGATACAGCCATGGCTGCTGCGGTGACACCTGGAATCTTCGAACGGGCGCGCGGGCGCTGGGGATGGTTTCTGGCATTTGGAATCGCCCTGATCGTGCTGGGCATTATCGCTTTTGGCGATACCTTCATGGTGACGATTTTCTCGGTCGCCGTGCTCGGCTGGCTACTGATAATCAGCGCGATTTTTCACGCCGTCCAGTGGTTTCGCGGCGGCCGCGAGGCGCGTCACTACCTCGACCTCTTCGGATTCATCATCAACCTCGTAATTGGCTTGATCCTCGTCATCGACCCGGCCGTCGGCGCGCTCACGCTAACGCTGGTGCTGGCAGCTTTCTTCCTCGTGGTCGGAGGGATGCAGTTGATTACCGCGATTGCGAACGAGGTACCGCATCGCGGATGGGCGATCCTGGACGGCGCCGTCTCCCTTTTATTGGGAATCCTGCTCTTCGTTCATTGGCCCACTACCGGGCTCTGGTTTATCGGCTTCGCGGTCGGAGTTGCGCTGATCTTCCGTGGGTGGGCGTGGATCATGCTGGCGCTATGGCTCCGACGCCCGTCCAAGATAGCCGCGGCGGCCTGATTAGCGGCGGCGCAGTTTCACTTCGCGCGTTTAACGAACAGCGCGACGAAGTCACCCTCGGTGAGGATGCCAACGAGGGTCCCGTTTTTGACTACGGGCAGGCAGCCGACCTTGCGCTTTATCATGGTCTGCGCTGCTTCGACCAAGGACGTTTCAGGTGTGGTCGTGGTGAGATCCGTGACCATCACGTCCTTGACCAGCAGCGAGTTGAGCAGCTTGCGGCGGCCGTGCTGGCCGTAGCCGATGGCGCTCGCCAATGCGCCTCGGAAGAGATCGCGCTGACTTACGATTCCGATCAGTTCTTTGCCTTCGTCGTCGAGGACTGGAAGATGGCGGATGCGGCCGAGATTCATCAAGTCATCGGCAAGCGAGAGTTGCTCGTTTCTTTTGAGCGTTGTTACGTCCGTCGTCATCACATCTTTGACTTGAGTTGCATCCATAGGAGATTTCCTCGCTCCGGGCGCGAAGCGCCACGCCGGTTCATCGCGGTTCCAAACCAGCGTGAAGTTTCCACGACCGTCAGCGACGATCAAGTCCATTTCACGACAAAGCGAAGCCGGCGCAAGAGCTATTCAGAGGGCGGCATCAGCCATAGCGTCGCGAGCGGCGGCAGCGTCAACGAAATCGAATTTGGAAACGCGTGCCACGCGATCTCGTCGGCCATCACGGCCCCCGCGTTGCCAACGTTGCTGCCGCCATAGAGCGCGGAATCAGTGTTGAGCACCTCGCGATAGAGCCCGCGCCTAGGAACGCCGATACGATAGCGAGTTCGAACCACGGGAGAGAAGTTGCAGACACAGATCAATTCGCCGCCTGAGTCGGGCGCTCTGAGTACGAACGCGATGATGTTTTCGTCCACGTTGTTGGCGTCGATC
>JASHQJ010000481.1 GCA_030037595.1 Candidatus Binataceae bacterium | reverse complement strand
GTGCGTATAGCCCGCCGTACTCGAGGGTGACTCCCGCAGGCAACTCGAGCTTGTCGAGCCGCCGCCGTGCCGATGCGACGCCCGCGCCGAGGTTGACGCCCTCGAGCCGAGCGGTGACGTGCAACACTGGCCGCTCACGCTCCCGATCTATTTCGGCTCGCTCGCCGAGATAGACGCCGTTCGTCACCGCGGAGAGCGGTACGCGCGCTCCGGTCGGCGTCTTCATCAGCACCTCTGAGAGCGTGCCGAGGTCCTCGTGGAAAGCGTCGGGATAGCGCACGCGCACGCCGAGCAGCTGCTCCCCGGTCAGCACGTGCGTCGCGACCGTGCCTTCGATAACGGCATTCAGCGTGTTGCGAATATCGTCGGCGGTCAGGCCATAGCGGGCCGCCGCGGTCTCATCGACGTTGATCTGATGCACGGGATTGCTCAGCACGATCCCGTTGAAAACATCGACGAGGCCCGGCGTGCCGCGCAGAACCTTGGCGACCTGCCGCGCGGTTGATTCAATAACGTCGGGGTCGGGCCCGAACACTTTTATCTCGATTGGCTGGGGCACTCCGGAAAGATCGCCGATCAGGTCCTGCAGCATCTGCGAGAATTCGATATGGACGCCAGGCAGCGAGCTGCGTATCCGATCGCGCACCGATGCGATCACGGCGTCGACGCTGCGCCGCCGATCGTGCCTTAGCTTGACCGAGATGTCGCCGCGGTTTGATTCGGTAAGGAAGAAGCCAAGTTGGGTGCCGGTCCTTCGCGAAAAGCTCTGAACCTCTGGCGTGGTGCGAAGCACGCCCTCGATTATATCGAGCAGCGCGGTCGTGTCGTGCATCGTACTCTGCGGTGGCGTGATGTAGTCGAGAATGAACGCACCCTCGTCGAGCGGCGGCAAATAGTCGGTTCCGAGCATCCGGTAGATCGACCACGCTCCCAGCAGCGAAACGATCGCGAGCAACACGGACAGGAGCGGCACTCGCATGAACGGCCGCAGGCTTGCGATGTAGAAGGCGCGCACCGCGCGGAATATCACGCTCGGCGGGCGGCTCTCGCCCCGAAAATCGTCGACAATCCGCTCCAGTGCGGGCGTGAAGTAGAGTGCCAGCACGAGCGATATCGCGAGACCGCCGCCGAGCGTCGCCGCGAGCGAGCGAAAAAAAGTCCCGGTCACGCCGGAGAGGAAAACAAGCGGCGCGAATACGATGATCACCGTCATCGTCGAGGCGAACAGCGGGCGGCCGAGATGCGACAGCGCGTTGGAGATCGCGTTATCAATATCTTCGCCCTCCGAGCGCTCGCGATGCACTGCTTCGATCATCACGATCGCGTCGTCGATAAAGAGTCCGATGCCGGCCGCGAGACCGCCGAGGGTCATCATGTTGAAGCTGAGACCGGCGGCCTTCATCACGATGCCGGTGATCGCGACCGTGCATGGTACGACGATCGCGGCGATGAGCGCATTGAGCGGACTCATCGTGAAGAACAGCACGACGGCGACTGCGAGGATAAGCCCCAACGCAATCGCGTCGCGCACGCTGTCGAGGGATTCGGTCAGGAGGTCGGATTGATCGTAGCAGACCGAAAACATCACGTCGGGATAGCGACGGCGAAAATCGTCGAGGATCTTGCGCGCCGCGGCCGCGATTTCGACAGTGTTGCCTTCGGGCCGGCGCGAGATGCCGACCAGCACCGCGGGACCGTTTTCGCTTTCGGCGCGGATGTAGTCCTCCTTGATGGCGAGCTCGACCGAGCCGATATCGCGCACGCGCACCGGCTGCCCGGAGTTGGTTGCGATCGGAATGCCGGCAATTTGATCGGCGCGATGATGATCCGACTCGAGAACGGTCAACAGCATGCGGTGCGCGTCATAGATGCGGCCGGGCGACTCAATTACGTTGTTGCGCGCGAGTCCGGTTACCACGTCGTCGGGAGACAGGCCGTGTTGCAGGAGGCGGTCGGGATCGATCCGGACCACGAACTCGCGCCGCTTGCCGCCGATCACTTCCACGCGGTAGGTGCCGTCGATGCGATGAAACGCCGGCACCAGGTCGTAATTCGCGATGTCCGTTAGCTCGACCAATGAACGCGTGCGCGAACTCAGGCTTACATCGACGATCGGGAACGTGCCTGTCGTCAGCAACAAGGCCTCGGCGTCCGTTCCGGCCGGCATCGATGAGTGAATCTGTTCGACAGCGGCCTCCAGCATCTGGAAGGTTATCTGGGGGTCGCCATGTTCGGAGAAGGTGACATCGATCTCGGCACTGCCGCGGGTCGTGGTCGATCGCACCAGCGACACGCCGACCACTGAGTAGGCGGCCTCCTCGAGGGGACGCGTCACCGTCGCCAGCATCTGCTCAGACGGCAGATCGCCGCTATCAGCCAGGATAATCGCGCGCCGAAACGTGATCTCGGGGAACACCGCGCTCGGAATCGAGAGCGCCAGGATCACGCCGAGTGCAGTCAGCGTAAGCACCGCAAGCAGGGCAAGTGTCGAGCCGCGTCCGCTCATTTGTCCTGCGCGACCTCGACCCTGAGTCCATCCGACAGCGTATAGCCGCCAGACGTAATCACTAGGTCACCTGGATGGACACCGGAAGTCACCTGCGCGCGATTGCCCTGGCGGATGCCGATGGTGACCTCGGTGCGGTGAGCGTACTTGTCTGGCCCGACAGTGAAAATGTGGAAACGCTCAGTGCCAGGATCCTGGAAGAGCGCCGACTGCGGAATTGAAATCGCCGTCGGGTCTCGCTCAGTCACAATCCGCACCGTGACTGGCGAGCCGGCCTCCAGGATGCGCTCACTGCTGGCGAAGTCGAGCCGCACTGTCGAGCTTGCCGTCGCCGAGTCGAAACTTGGTAATACCGCGACCATGCGGGCGGGATATGCCTTGCGCGGACGCATCGGCGAATACACACTCGCCGCCATTCCGGGTGTGAGTTCGTGAAGTTCCGTGAGCGGCACGCTGGCCTCGACGTAGAGGCTCCGTGGATCGATCAGGTCCGCGATAGGGTCGAGATCGCCGACCACCTGTCCGCTGGTCACCGGTGGCTGTGACACAATGCCCGAGTCCGGTGCTCGCACGGGGATGCCCGCGCTGCGCGTGTAGTGATCCACTGAATGCTGAAGTGATTTTGCGTTGGCGGGATCGATCTTCTGTGCAACCGCGAGCCCGGCCTCCGCCGCTTCGATCTCGCGATTGATGACATGTGCGACCACCTCACCTTTCTTCACCCAATCGCCCGTGACCAGCTTCATTCCGGTGACGCGTCCCGCCGTGGGAGCGCGGATAATCACATGATGCGTGGCTACAGTCTTGCCGAGGAGGCTCAGTTCCTCCTGCATCGGCATGACCTCGGCCGGCACGGCAGTTACGACCATGGTCGGATTGGCTGGCGCGGTTTCTTCGTCATCGTCGGCCGGCTGCGGCGTCGGATGACACGCCGAGAGCGCGAGCATAAGGGCGAGAAACGCCCACCAGGAGATGCCGCGCGTCCACGGCGCGATGCTGATGATCATCGAATACGCCCGCACAGCAAATTGATTTCGGCCGCGGCCTCGCGCGCGGCGAACTCCTGCTCGAAGCGCTGCAGGCGCAGATCCTCGGCGCGCTGATAGGCGTCCAGCACTTCCAGCAGCGTAACGCTGCCGCCGCCCAAAAAGCGCGTCCAACTGAGCGCGAACGAGTCATCAGCGGTAGGTCGCGCATGCGCGAGTAGCTCGAGCATACGCTCCGCCTGGTCATATCGGATTGACGCGTCGGTGACGCGGCGGGTCAGCATGTACTCGGTGTCGCGCGCTTGCGCTTTGGCCGACGCGACCTTGGCCTTGGCCTGATCGATATGCGAGGTGATAAGCCCGCCATCAAATATCGGCATCGAGAGAACTGTATCGTAAGAACCGCCGAAGTAACGCGACCAAGTCGGCCGCGGATCCACTCCAACGAATCCCGTCGTGAACGCGACCTGGAAGGTCGGGAGCCGCTCTGCCTTCGCCGCATCAACCTGCAAGCCAGCCGAGGAGAGCGCGCGCTTGGTCGCTTGGATCACGGGGCTGCTGGCGATATCAACCGCCGGCTTTGACGGAACGGCCCCCAGGTTCGCAATCTCGAGATCCGGCTGATTGAACTCGCCGATGAGCGAGCCGAGATTCGCCGCGCCGCGCTGAGCTGCGACGCGTTGCTCCTCGAGCGCAATCTCGACGGCATCGCGCGCGGTGCGCACTTTCAGGGTGTCACTCGCATTGGCGCGGCCCGATTTTTTGAGCTCCTCGATGGTCGCAACGTAGCGGTCAAGCCGCGCGAGACTCGTTCGCAATTCGTCGGATGACTGATGCGCGCGATACAACTCCTCGTACGCCACCGTGGTGTCGTATGCGATCTGCGCCTGCGCCGCGGCCACGCCAAGGCGAGCCGCCTCAGCCACATAACGCGCGGCACGCCACTTGGCAGCGCGCCGCCCCCAGTCCCACGCCGTGTAGGTCGCCATCACCATGGCGGCGCTGAGTCCGCGGTTGGTGACCACATCGTCATAGCCGGGCGCCTGGTAGTATTCGCCGCCAGTCGAAATACTTGGAAAGAGCGGGGCGCGCTGCTCGCGTACCTGGGCGGAGGTCATATCGCTCTGTGCGGCCGCGGATTCCATCGACGGCGCGAACCTGATTGCGCGATCGATCGCTTCAGGCAGAGTGAGCGGCGCTGCTGAGCATGCACCGCCCATCAGAATCACCGCGATCGCGGTTTCGATAAGTCGACGACAAAGCTCTTTCATCGTCGAAAGGATAACAACGCAAATACTGTCTGCCTAATGAACGGACGTTCATGTAGGCACAGAGGAATGACTACTAAGTAGCATTCGGTAGAGTTACTAATGCTTCACATCCGCCGCGAGGCAGGTTGGCAATGGTGATTTGGCCGTTGTGATGGCGTACGACTTCCTTGCAGAGGCTCAACCCAAGGCCGCTGCCTTCAGCTCGCGCTGTTTTGCTGCGATAGAAACGCTCGAATACGAGCGGCAAGTCGGCGGCCGGGATACCGGGGCCGTTGTCGGTCACTCGTATCGTCACCGAATTTCCGTTGCGCGCGACGCGCAGATCCACCTTGCTGCCGCGCGGCGCAAATTTGAACGCGTTGTC
>JASHQJ010000480.1 GCA_030037595.1 Candidatus Binataceae bacterium | reverse complement strand
ATGGCAAATAAGCAATCGACCGACAGCTATGGCGCCGAGTCCATTAAGGTGCTCGAAGGACTCGAAGCGGTCCGCAAACGTCCCGGCATGTACATTGGTGATACCGGCGAGCGTGGACTGCATCACCTCGTAACTGAAATCGTTGACAACTCCGTTGACGAAGCTCTCGCGGGCCACTGCACCGAGATCGTCGTCGTGATTCTGAGCGACGATCGAATCCGCATCGAAGACAATGGCCGCGGTATCCCCGTCGATATGCATCCAACCGAAAAGCGCTCCGCGCTCGAGGTCGTTCATACCGTGCTTCACGCGGGAGGCAAGTTCGAGAAGAGCGCCTACAAGGTCTCCGGTGGATTGCACGGTGTCGGCGCCTCCGTCGTCAACGCGCTCAGCGAGGAATTCGAGGTCGAGGTTCACAAGGGCGGCAAGATTTATTTCCAGCGCTATGCGCGCGGCGTGCCCAAATCCAAAGTAGAAGAGCGCGGCGCGACCAAGGTTCACGGCACGCGCACCACGTTCTCGCCCGATCCGCAAATCTTCAAGGAAGTTAAGTTCAAGTACGAAATCGTCGCGCGCTACCTGCGCGAGATGGCGTATCTCAACGCCGGCCTCAAGATTCGCCTGGTCGATGAGCGCGTCGGCAAGGAAGAGGAATTTCACTACGAGGGCGGAATCGCGCAGTTCGTCGAGTCGCTGTCCAAAGGCAACGAGACTCTGCACGAGGTAATTTTCTTCAAGGGCCTCAAGGAGTCGGTCGATATCGAATTCGCGCTGCAGTGGACGGATGCGGTGCACGAGCTGATCTTCACCTACGCCAACAATATTCACACGGTTGAAGGTGGAACGCATCTCTCGGGTCTCAAGTCTGCGCTGACGCGCACGCTCAACAACTACGCGACCAAGAACAACCTCTTCAAAAACAAGGAGATGCGGCTCGAGGGCGACGACACTCGCGAAGGCCTATTCGCGATCGTCAGTATCAAGATTCCTGAGCCGCAGTTCGAAGGGCAGACCAAGACCAAGCTCGGCAACACCGAGGTTGACGGCCTGGTGTCATCGCTGGTCAACGAAAAGCTCGGCACCTACTTCGAGGAGAATCCGGGCGTCGCGCGCAAAATCGTGATGCGCGCGATCGAGGCCGCGACTGCGCGCGAGGCGGCTCGCAAAGCCAAAGAGCTGGTGCGTCGCAAGGGCGCGCTCGACTCCGGCATGCTGCCCGGCAAGCTCGCAGACTGCCAGGAGCGCGACCCCGCGCTCAGCGAGCTTTACCTGGTCGAGGGTGCGTCGGCAGGCGGCACCGCCAAGGAAGGCCGCGATCGCAAGACGCAGGCGATCCTGCCGCTGCGCGGCAAGATCCTCAATGTCGAGCGCGCGCGAATCGACAAGATGCTCTCCTCGGGAGAGATCCGCACTCTTATCACTGCGCTCGGCATGGGAGTCGGCGACGAAAAGGACATCGCCAAACTCCGCTATCACACGATCGTGATCATGACCGACGCAGACGTTGACGGCTCCCATATCCGCACGCTCTTGCTCACGTTCTTCTTCCGCCAGTTCATCGAGATTATCGAGAACGGCTATCTCTACGTCGCGCAGCCTCCTCTGTTCCGCGCCAAGAAGGGCAAGAACGAACGCTACCTGAAGGACGAGCCCGCTCTCGAGGATTACCTCACCGACCTCGGCGCCGAGGCCGTCACCTTCGAAGCTGGCAAGGGCAAGGACGCGCGCGAATTCAAGGGCGTGTCGCTCAAGACCGTCGTGCGCAAGGCGCTCTACTACGAGAAGATGTACGAGGCGCTGGAGCGCCGCTCCAAGGAGCGAGACATCGTTGCGTCGCTAGCGCGTCTCGCCTCCGACAAGGTGATCAGCGATGACAGCTTCGCTTCGCGCAAGGGCGCCGAGGCAATGGGCGAAGCGATCAAGAAGGACCTGAAAGACGCGAATCTCTACGCGCGCGTCGAGCAGGACGGCGAGACAAACTTCCGCGTCTTCTTCACGCACACCGGCAACGGCACGAATCCACCCACCGTCGTAGATATAACTCTCTTCCACACGGGCGAGCTTCGTGAGATTCGCCGCCTGATGCCCGAGATCGAGGCAATCAAGTCACCCTACAAGCTGAAGCAGGGCGAGGGAGAAACGACTTACGAAACGCTCGAGGCGATCGCGCGTGCCGTTTTGGCCGCGGGGCAGAGGGGCGTCGATATCCAGCGCTACAAAGGCTTGGGCGAGATGAATCCCGAGCAGCTCTGGAGCACGACGATGGATCCGGCGCAGCGCGCGATGCTCAAGGTGCAGATCTCTTCGCTCGAGGACGCCGAGGAGGTGTTTGGGAAGCTGATGGGCGATCAGGTGGAACCGCGCCGTCAGTTTATCGAGGAGAACGCGCTCAACGTCCGGAACCTGGACATTTGATGCGTCGTTTCCGCGTCTGGATAAATGCGGGAACCCAACGCAACGATGTTTGCTGTCATCCTGAGCGAGCGCTGCGCCAGTCGAAGGATCCCGGACCTTCTGGATGGAACGTTCACCGACCTTGAGAGATCCCACTAACCCGATCGTCGGGATCCTTCGACTCCGCTCGCAGACTTGCTGCGCTCAGGATGACCGCAGCGGATCTTTCGCAAATCAAAGACAATAATCGACTGACTATTAACTGGCTAATCGAACTGAGTACCAAGTCAAAACCATAGTCCCATGCCAGATACCAACGGAACCGAGCCTCATCGCAACGAACCTTCGCTGCTGAACATCGAAGACGACATGCGGCAGTCCTACCTGGACTATGCGATGTCGGTGAATATCGGGCGCGCGCTGCCGGTGATCCAGGACGGCCTCAAGCCCGTCCATCGGCGAATCCTTTACGCGATGTTCCGCGAGGGGCTGCTCGCGAATCGCAAGCATTCCAAGTGCGCGGGCGTCGTCGGCGAAGTGCTCAAGAGTTACCATCCCCACGGTGACGCCGCGGTTTACGATTCTCTGGTCCGCATGGCGCAGACCTTCAGCCTCCGCTACCCGCTGATCGACGGCCAAGGCAACTTTGGCTCGATCGATGGCGACCCACCCGCTGCCTACCGCTACACCGAATGCCGCCTGACGCGGCTCGCCGAGCGGATGCTCGCGGATATCGACAAGGACACTGTCGACTTCATCCCCAACTTCGACGGCACGCAGCAGGAGCCCGAGGTTCTGCCGAGCCAGGTGCCGAATCTGCTGATCAACGGCTCGGACGGTATCGCGGTCGGGATGGCGACCAACATCCCGCCGCACAACCTGACTGAGATCTGCGACGCACTTCTCAAGTTGATCGAGAAGCCCGAGACCACGCTGGAGCAAATCCTTGATATCGTGCCCGGGCCCGACTTTCCGACCGGCGGACAGATCCTGGGCCGCAAGGCAATACGCGATGCTTACCTCGCCGGGCGCGGCACGTTTACGATGCGCGCGCTCGCGGCGATCGAGACCGACAAGCGAAGCGGCCGCGCGTCGATTATCGTGCGCGAGATTCCCTACCAGGTGAACAAGGCGCGGATGATCGAGCGTATCGCCGAGCTGGTGAACGACAAGCGGATTGAAGGTATCAGCGATATCCGCGACGAATCCGATCGCGACGGGATGCGTGTCGTCATCGAGCTGAAGCGCGACAGCGAGCCGCGCGTCGTGCTCAACCAGCTCTACAAGTTGACCCAGATGCAGATGGGCTACGGCATGATCATGCTCGGTATCCACGAGGGCCGGCCGCGCGAGATGAGCCTGCGCGAGATGCTGATGGCCTTCCTCGAGCATCGCAAGGTCGTCCTCACTCGCCGCACGCGCTTCGAGCTGCGCGAGGCCGAGGCGCGCCTGCATGTCTTGGAAGGTCTGCTGATCGCGCTCAAGAACCTCGACGCGGTGATCAAACTGATCCGCGGGTCGAAGGATGCCGAGACCGCGCGCAGCGGCCTGATGAAGCAGTTTGGGCTCTCGCAGGTCCAGGCGCAGGCGATCCTGGACCTGACGCTCCGGCGCCTGACCGGCCTCGAGCGGGACAAGATCGAAACCGAGCACAAGGAAACTGTCGCGATCATCAAGCGGCTCAAGACGATTCTCTCCGATGAGAAAGAACTGCTGAAACTGATCTCCGACGAGCTGACCGATATCAAGAAGGAATTCGGTGACGCGCGCCGCACGCAAATCGTCGAGGCCGAAGGCGAGTTCTCGGTCGAGGACTTGATCGTCGAAGAAGATGTCCTCGTTACGCTAACGCACGGCGGGTATATCAAGCGCACACCGCTTTCGCTCTATCGCACGCAGAAGCGGGGCGGGCGCGGCAAAATCGGCGCGACCACCGCGGAAGAGGACTTCGTCGAGCGGCTCGAGCGTGTCTCGACGCACGATCGGCTGCTCTTCTTCACCACCGCCGGCAAGGTTTACGAACTAAAGGCCTACGAGCTGCCGGAAGGCGGCCGCGCGGCCAAGGGACGCTCGATCGCCAACCTTTTGAGCCTCGCCAATGAAGAGACACTCTCCGCGTTTATCCCGGTGCCGAAGGTGACGGCTGGCAAGTTCGTATTCTTCTCGACCCGCCGCGGACGCGTGAAGAAAACAGCGATCGACGAGTACGACAATATCCGCTCGAGCGGAATTATCGCGATCAATCTCGAGGACGGCGACTCATTGGTCGAGGTGCGGATCACCGACGGCAATCAGCAAATCGTGCTCTCGACACGCGAAGGGCAGGCGATTCGC
>JASHQJ010000479.1 GCA_030037595.1 Candidatus Binataceae bacterium | reverse complement strand
AATTGGTCGTCACCAAGAGCTCTGCGCGTGATAAGCCAAACAGGAGGGAACATCCGGAGGGTCTCTTCAATGACTTGGTTGACAAACGAATATTTTGTCGGGTCGATCGGTTCCGTGGGCTGATCGCTTGGCAGTCGACTCACCTCCTCGTGTAGCCTCGCATCTACCTCAGAGTGTCGGGAGAGGAGGTACCAAGTCCAATTCAACGTACTAGCCGTAGTTTCGTGGCCGGCTATGATTAGAGTCTTTATTTCGTTTAGCAGTTGTCGGTCGGACATAGGTCGACCAGTTACAACATCACGAGCTTCCAACAGAATATCGAGAATGTAGTTCGATCTTTTGTTGGCCCGTCTTCGTTCGGCCGCGAGCCTGGCCAAGATTTTTTCAAGGGATCTGAAAGCTTGCGCGAACCTTAGGTCACGTGTTGTATCGTCTGAGAGCACGCTGAAAGGACTGGCAACCTGATCGTAATCTGGCCCAAAGATCGATCTAAGTATGACTTCCAGTACTGCTGAACTGACGTCCCGCGTAACGTTGATGCATCGGTGGTCCGTAGCCGCAATCTGCCACCGCTGAAGCAACGCTCTATTTGCCGCCACGATCAGTTGAACTAACCTCAGAATCACCTTTTCATGGAAAGCCGGCTGAATCATCTGCCGTTGAGTTTTCCACAGCTTTCCTTCGCTCGACACGAGGCCACTGCCCAAGAGAAGCGCGACCCGTTTGAATAGTAGACCCTTATTGTAGTTTCGCCAGTTCTCGCGCAACACGTGCTGTGCGTGCCGCGGGTCCCTTGTTACATAGACCGTAGAGCCATAGATAGAGGCTTTATAAATGTCTCCAAAGCGAACAAACTGTTTTGCCATCCAGGTCAGAAGGTCACGAGTTGTGTCATACGTTTCGTCAGGACCAGATGGGACTCGTCTTTCCTTGCTGCTCTCGCGCACGGCCTGATCTCCGACGATATTCGGCGGACGCCGACCCGTGGTCCTTCTCACAGTACTTGCCGATCCGACTGGATAGCCTTTGGTCATCTGGCTCGAAACAGAAACGGTCGAGGTAGAGCTTCGAGCGTCGAAATCATAATGTTCTTCGCTAACTAGACGCATCGCGAACCCTTTTTACTTTGGGGCGAAAACTACCAAATCGGTTGTTACTATTCTTTTAACCCTCGAGGGACGCTGGGATATTCGCCAGGAGGGAAGCGGCGCCGGAATTCGCAAGGATTCGGTCGTTGTTTATCATGATCGACGACGACATGACGTCGCGCAGATGGCGGGCAACTGAAAACTCGCCGTCATTGCGATAGCCATTGAGTCCTGAGGCTTGCATCGCACCGACCACAACCGAGGTGGCCATCTCGGACGCAGTGACCTTGAGCAGGTTCATCGCGTTTTGAAAATCGAGCGAGTCAATCTCTTTTTCCGCCGCACACGCGCTTTCAAACTTCTGGAGCGCCGACTTGATTGTGTTGGTCAGAACGCCGAGCGACATGATCGCTCGCGTGAGATGCGTCACGCCAGCCGTAGACTGACCGCCTGCCGTTTGGCGAGCGGCCGCACGAACACATCGGCGCGAGCGCTCGACCGCTTCTGCGGCCACGCCACACCATACAGACGACCATGTGAGATGCGCGACCGGCATCATCGTGCGCGATTGAATGGTCTGAAAGTGTTCCGGCAACACTTGCTCAGGCACGCCTCGCCCCCTGAGCGTAAAACCTGAGCTGCAGGTTCCGCGCATGCCAAGTGTATCCCAAGTGCGAATCGGTTCGAGTTGATAGTTGTCCTTGGTGAACGCCACGATAACTTGGTCGGACGGCGCCGCGTCGATCGACCGCCGCGCGGTTGTCACCACGGCATCGGCTTGTGCGCCATAGGAAATGACGGTCGCGCTCTTGGTCAACGTGATACCGAAACTGTCCGGCTCCACCGCGCACGAGCTAACGCGCAAATCCCCGCCGCCCTGCCCCTCGGTGGTCGAAGAGGCTAGTAACAATTGCTCGTCAGCGAGGCGGCGCAGCAGCTCAAGATGCCACTGGCTCCCCTGGCCGTGCCTGACCAAGATCGCGACCATTATCTGGTGCATTGCGAAGATCATCGCCGTCGAGGCGCAGGCGCGCGCGAGCGTGTAGCAAACGTCGGCGACATCCGATACGCGCGCGCCCTCGCCGCCAAGCACAACCGGCACCATCATGCCAAGCAGTCGATGCTCTCGCGCCGCGGCGAATGCTTCTTCGGGAAAGCGAGACTCGCGATCGACGGCGTCGGCATTCGCGCGGGCCAGGCCGGCGGTTGCCTGAACCCGCGATAAAAGGTCGCGGCCGACCAAGCGGGTCGGGCTTTCGTGACCCGTATCCTGATGGCCATTAGGGCTCGCATCCATCCGCGAGTGCGTTTGGGGTGATGGCTGGATGGTCGTCTCCATGCTCCAGACACTACGCAGGCCGCGCAGGAATTAGAAGTAAATATTGACCTCGACCATCAGTTTTGCGGCTAAATTGGCTTTTGCTTCAAAGCCGCACAGAGGGTCTCGCGTAGAAAAGTACCGACTATCTCACCACTCTGCGTTTCGTCCGTGGAAGCATCGTCGCATAGCTAAATTGAACCTCGCGATCCGAATTGCGGGTGAGACTGCACATCGCGTCGCATTCGGAGTTGCGATAACTCGCTAACTTTAAATGGCCCCCAGAACGATCATGAATGACAATTCCTTCCGCACGGACTCGATCAATGATTTCGATGCATCCGCAGCAGAGCGGATCGTTACCGTCGTTCAGCGCATCCTCAGTGAACGCTCCATGGAGCGCGCTGTCTCCTCAGACGATACTCTGCTCGAAGTCGGCCTAACGTCGTTGGATACTGTGCGACTGGTCTTGCTGGTCGAAGACGAGTTTGCCCTTGAGATCCCGGTGAGCGAATTGACCTTGGCTAACTTTCGATCGATTTCGACAATCAGCCGCCTGGTGACGAAGCTGCTCAATCAATCCTGAACCTCATCGAGGATCTCAAAGGCATCCCCCCGCCCCTGCATTTCGATGGTTCGGGCTGAAATCGACCGATTGATGCGGAAGTTGTACGCGGCCAAAGCCCGCGGCGACCTGAACGAAGTATGTCAATTGTTTGGGGATGACGCCGAGATCAGAATCACCGGCGCCAATCCGAGGAATCCGCTCGGCGTCACTGCGAGCGGAGCCGGCGAAGTTCGTCCTCTCCTGGCGCTGCTTATCAAAGCATTCCGGACGAGTGATCTCAGCGTAATTTCGATCCTGATCGACGGTCCCAAAGTCGCCGTGCATTGGCGGGCGAACATCCAGTCCAGAATCACCGGCGCGACCGTCCCCACCGAGCTGATAGATCTTGTTGAAGTGCGCGGCGGCCACATCGTTCGCTTCAACGAGTTTTTCGCATCGCGCTAGAGAGCGTCCGCACCAGTTCGACGACGTCGGTCACGGTGGATTTGCCATTCGTGATGCAGGCACGGATCACTTCGCTGCCCTCGAACACCGTCGCCGCCACCCATGCGGCACCGGAAGCCACGACCCGCCGCGCAATCGATTTGATTTCGTCACCACCTGGCGGAGGCGTAACACACACAACCGCGAGCGGCGACGAATTGACGATGGTCCAGTTCTCGGCAACAAGCCTCGCTTTGAGTGTCTCCGCCAGCTCCACTGCTCGCTCCACGTGGACTCGATAGCCTTCCCATCCCGCCGCAGCGAGCGACAAGAAGAGTCGCAAGCCGAGAAATCGCCTCGACCATTGTGCCGTCGTCACGTAGGGGTCGAGGCTGGGCACATTCGACGGCATAAAACTGGTCGTCACCTGAAACGCGGAGGACAACGCCTCGGGCTGCCGGGTGATGAACATTCCGCAGCCCATCGTGGCGGCAAACCACTTGTGGGCATCGATGGTGAGCGAGTCGGCGCGCTCGATGCCGCTCAGCACGTGGCGCAGGCGATCGGAGGCGATCGCGGCGCCTCCCCAGGCCGCATCCACGTGGTACCAAAGGCCGTATTGCTGCGCGATGTCTGCGCACGATTGAAGGGGATCGATCATGCCCGCGGCGGTCGAGCCGGCCGAGGCGACGATCAGCACCGGCACGCAACCCCTCGCAAGATCGGCCTCGATCGCATCGGCGAGTGCCTGAGCCGCCATGCGCCCGCGCCCGTCAGTGGCCACCAGGCGCGCCGCCGTGCGGCCGATGCCCGCCTGGTGCGCAATCTTCACCCAGCTGCGGTGAGAGTCCCTCGAAGTATAGAAAACCGGCGCACCGCTGAAGGCTCGGGCGCCCTCGGTTGCAAACTGCGCATGAGCGCGCGTGAGCGCGCACAGCAGCGCCGCACAATTCGCCTCGGACCCTCCGGAGGTGAAATGACCTCCGGCCTGCGCAGGAAGCCCAGCCCGTTGCGCCACCATCCTGATCACGTGCGCCTCGAGCGCCACGGCCGCGGG
>JASHQJ010000478.1 GCA_030037595.1 Candidatus Binataceae bacterium | reverse complement strand
TGTCTTCGGATATTACATCGAAGTCACCAAGTCTCACCTCGAGCGCGCGCCGGCGGATTACGAGCGCAAGCAAACACTGGTCGGCGCCGAGCGCTTCACGACTCCTGGACTCAAGGAACTCGAACGCAAGATCCTAACGGCGGAATCCGGGCTCAAGGAACTCGAGCTACAACTCTTTTCGAAGCTGCTTCGCGATCTGCAGGCCGAGAGCGCCCGAATCCTCGAGACCGCACGCGCGATCGGCGAGTTCGACGCGCTGATGTCGCTTGCGAAAGTGGCGCGCCGGCGCGGCTACGTGCGGCCGAAGATCAACGCGAACTTGAGTATCCGCATCCGCGACGGACGCCATCCGGTGCTCGAAGCCGGCATGCGCGCGGGCGAGTTCGTGCCCAATGATCTCGACGCTGATCCGGAATCGCGAAAGCTCCTGCTTATCACCGGGCCGAACATGGCCGGCAAGTCCACTTACCTGCGGCAGATCGCGGTAATCGCGATCATGGCGCAGATCGGGAGCTTCGTGCCGGCGGCCGAGGCTACGATCGGCGTTGTCGATCGCGTGCTGACGCGGATCGGCGCGCGCGACGAACTCCGGCGCGGCGAATCGACCTTCATGGTCGAAATGAGCGAGACGGCGCGCCTCCTGAGAGGTCTCACCGAGCGGAGCCTGCTCTTGCTCGACGAAGTCGGGCGCGGCACGAGCACCTTCGACGGCCTCGCGATCGCGTGGGCAGTAGCCGAGTATTTGCACGATCAGACCCGCGCCAAGGTGCTATTCGCGACCCACTTTCACGAACTCACCGACCTTGCGCGCGAGCGGCCGCGCGTCCGCAACCTCAGCATGGCGGTTCGCGAATGGGGCGGCGAAGTTCTGTTCCTCCGCCGCGTGATCGAGCAACCGGCGTCACGCAGCTACGGAATCGAGGTTGCACGTCTCGCGGGTTTGCCTGATTCGATCATCGGCCGCGCTAAGGAAATCCTTAATAACCTCGAACAGGGCGAGCTTGACGAGGCGGGCATGCCGCGCCTCGCGCGTCATCGGCGAGCCGGCCGGCCCGCTCCGCAGATGAGCCTCTTCTCGCCCGTCGAAAGCCGCGTGATCGATGAGCTCCGCGCCATCGACGTCGATCGGATGGCGCCAATTGACGCGCTCGCTGTAATCGCGCGGTTGAAATCCCGCCTGACGACCGAAGAGAAGTAACCGAGCTCACCTGCGGGCCGTGCCAGAGGGCGTGGCGGAGGACCGCCGCGGTCGATATCATCGTTGTGGGGAAGAGGGTGGATGGGTTCGCTCGCGCGGAGAGCGTCTTTGATAGCATTCGAATTCGCTGTAGCTTCACTCGCGGCGGGCGCACTCTCCATTTCCGCGCAGGCATCCGACGTAGTTCCGACATTGCGGTCGGTGCAGGTCACCCGACACGGCGAGGCGCAGGAGATTCATTTCGCGTTCACTCCCGCGGCGCCGCTGATGCGTCTCAGCGCCCATGGCGATGAGCTCTGGATCGATCTCGATCGCGCGCGAATCGCGATTCCACCGCGTCCGCTCTACGGTCAGGAATCGCCGCCTATTTCCGCGCTGCGGGCGGTCGAAGCCGATGGTCGGTCTCGGATCGTAGTCGAGGTGAAAGGCAAGGCTGATTATGCGATCGGCCGAATCAACGACAAGATCATCTTCACGATCGCGCCGGCCGGTGCGGCAGTCGATATATCCGCCCCGATCCTGGCGCATCGGTACGACACGCCGCGTCGGCTCGCGACCGAAGCCGATTCCCAGCTGCCGATTCATCCGCGTCGAAGACCTGTCGCCGAGCCGACAATTGCAATCGCGAATCAGAACAGTATCGCCGTCAACAGTCGCGCTCCCAATGAGACGGCGCGTAGCGAACGAGTCGATCTCTCGCCGTCCGCTTCCGGAGCGGCTCCGCTCGTGATTATCGATCCGGGCCACGGCGGCTTCGACCCCGGTACGAGGTCGGCTTCAGGCCTGTTGGAGAAGGAGCTTGCGCTCCAGATCGCGTTGCAGGTAAGGCGCGCGCTCGAGGAGAGCGGCTATCGGGCCGAGATGACGCGGAGGACCGACGACTTCGTGACGCTGCACGATCGCACGCAGATCGCGAATCGCGCGGGCGCAGATCTGTTCGTCTCGATTCATCTCAACTGGAGTTCCAACCCGGAGACCACCGGAATCGAGGTTTACTATCTTAACAACACCACCGATCGCGCGACGATTCGCCTCGCCAGCATGGAGAACGGCGGCGCGAGCGACTATGGCGCGCCGGAAGGCTCCAATTTAAACTACATCCTCGCCGATCTTCGTCAGAACTATAAGGCGAATGAGTCGGCGCTGCTGGCGCGGATGATCGATACGCAAACCGTCGCCGATCTGCGCGCCGGACTTGGAGTTGATGTGAACCCGCTCGGAGCCAAGATGGGACCGTTCTACGTGCTGGTCGGCGCACATATGCCCGCGGTCCTGGTCGAGTGCGGTTTTCTCTCCAATCGTGGCGAGGCGCGGCGGCTTAACACCGCGGCCTACCAGGCGGTGCTCGCTGACGGAATCGCGGAGGCCGTCGTCCACTACCTCAGGACTAACGTGGCCGCAGGTAACTTGTGAGCGCAGCGGCAACCGGCGAAAGCCGAATGACTCCGATTTCCAGGGCGGCGCCGATCCGCGGCGAGGCTGCTCTTCTCGAAGACTTCGAGCAAAATCGGCGGCCCGGAATCAGAGCGCGGGCGTACCTCGATTCGATTCGCGAGGAACTCCGCGAGCGCCACATGGCGGGCGCGAGCGGTAGCGAGATCGTGGGCGCGATGACCGTGGCGACCGACGACCTTCTGCGCGCGCTGTTTCGATACGCGGATGCCGAGTACGCGCGGCGTAATCCCAAGCTCCATCAGCGGCTCGCGATCGTCGCCCGCGGCGGATACGGCCGCGGCGAACTCAACCCGTGGTCCGATATCGATCTGCTCTTTTTGCACGACTATAAGCGCGGTCCATACCTGGAAGTTGTCACGGAGATCATCCTGCACGCGCTCTGGGATTCGGGCGTCACGGTCGGTTACGGCGTGAGGACGGCGCGCGAAACTGTGCGGCTCGCGAACAATGACTTCAAGGAAAAGACCGCGATCATCGATGCGCGTTTTCTCGCGGGCGACGAGGCCCTTTTCAAAGACCTCGACAAGCTGCTGATCGACGAGGTCCTCAATCGCAACCAGGACAAATTCTTCAAGGCCAAGCTTGAGGAGAGCCGCGAGCGTCATCTGAAGTACGGTGATTCGATCTACCTGCTCGAGCCACATCTGAAGGAAGGCGAAGGCGGCCTTCGCGACCTCCACACTGCTCTCTGGCTCGCGAAGGTCAAATACAAGGTTCACACGCTCGAAGAGCTGGTGCAGAAGGCGATCATCACCGAGGCCGAGCTGGCCGAGGTTGACGAGGCGCGCGACTTTCTGTGGCGCGTTCGCAACGCGCTCCACTTCGCCGCGCGGCGCCATTTCGATCAGCTGACCTTCGAGCTGCAGGAAAAGATCGAGCCGCAGCTGGGCTTCAAGTCCGGGCCCGATCAGACCGCGGGCTCAGCCCTGATGCGCGCCTACTATCAGCATGCAACGACGATCCATCAATTCGCTGAGGGGCTGATCGCACGCGTCACCGAAGGTAACGGCGGCGGGCGTTTCTTTCGGCGCGTGCCGATTCGGAAGATTCGTCCAGGCGTCGTGATTCAGCTGGACCTGCTTTCGATTTCCGATCCTGCGCTGTTCAAGAACGATCCTCTGAACCTCGTCACGATCTATTCGGACTTGCAGGCGCAAGGCGTCGGCCTGTCGGGCAGCGCCTATCAACTGGTGCGTGACAATCTCGGTCTGATCGACGATAGCGTGCGCAGCGATCCGCGCGTCGGCAAGGCGCTGATGAGTATCCTGTCGGCGCGCGAGCGCGTCGCGGAGACGCTCGAGGCGATGCATCTGTCTGGAGTGCTCGGCGCGATCATCCCTGAGTTCGGCAAGCTCTACGCCCGTGTGCTGCACGACCTCTACCATATCTACACTGTCGATCGTCATTCGTTGGTCGCGGTCAAGGAGCTGGAACGGCTTCGCGCGGGCGAGTTCAAGAACTCTACTCCGCTTCTGACGGAAGTTGCGCGCGACCTTGATTGCCTGCCGCTGCTTTTTCTTGCGTTGCTCCTGCACGATATCGGCAAGGGCCACGGCCATGACCATCATGAGCGCGGCGCGCAATTGACGGTCGATGTCTCGCGCCGCCTCGGGCTCGACTCCGAGCAGATCGATCTCGTCGCCTATCTCGTGCACGATCACCTGATGATGTCGCAGATCGCGCAGAAGGGTGACCTCGAAGATCCGTTGACGATTGCCGAGTTCGCGCGCGAAGTGGGTTCGATCGAGCGGCTGAAGGCGCTCTACTTGCTGACCTACGCCGACATGCGCGCGGTCGCACCCAAGGTTTACAACAACTGGCGCGACATGTTGCTGTCCGATCTCTACATGCGCGCACTCAAGGTGCTCGAGCAAAGCGACAAGGAGGCCGTCGATCCGGCGCGGCGCCTTGCCACGATGAAGGCCGCTGTCAGCAAGGACCTCGCATCCCACGGCGCCGATACCGCCAACGTCGAGGCGTTCCTCGACGAAATGCCGGATCGCTATTTCTTCATCACGCCCGAGCCCGACGTGCTGTTGCATTTCGATCTGATGCGCTCGCTGAGTGAGCGTCCACTCGTCAGCAAAGTAAGGCATTTCCCTGACCGGGAATTCAGCGAGTATATCGTCGTCACGCGCGATCAACCGGGCCTCTTCTCGATGATCGCCGGCGCGCTCACCGCCAACAATCTCAACATCTTGTCGGCCAGGATCACGACGCGCGCGAGCGGAATCGCGATGGACGTGTTCCGCGTTTCGCATCTGGCGGGGGCCGGTGCGATGGCGATGGAAGAGGATCGTTGGGAGCG
>JASHQJ010000477.1 GCA_030037595.1 Candidatus Binataceae bacterium | reverse complement strand
AAAGCGGCCAGTGATCGGGTCGCGGTAAAGAGTGTCGATTTTAACCGATCGCACACTTGGATGTTCTCTGTTGCTCGAGGGAGGAAGCATCATGTCACGCATCCGTACTCTACTGATCTCGATCACCGGACCGCTTGTCTTGATTTTAGTGTCCACAGCGCTGATGTTAGTCGACCCCGCGTGGGTAGGCGCGAATGATTCATCTACCGCATCTAAATCGCCCGCATCATCGGATCCGTCCTCTGTATCGGCTGATGCTCCGCCAGACGAAAAGGGAGGATCTTATGATCGGCTGCTCCGTGAGCTTGAGGTGGAGCGCCGGCGTATGCGGGAAGAGGAGCGCAGGCATGAGGAGGAAGACGCCGCCGAGCGCAAGCGCATTGATGCTCTGGAAAGGGAGGTCAGCGACATCAGCAAATCCAATGCGCACCTTGAGCAGACAATGACTAATTTGCAGTCGAGCAATCAGGAACTGGTGGGTACGACAAGCCAGTACCAGAAGCAAATTGGTGCCATCCAGAAAGTCATTTCGTCCCAACTCGGTCCATTCAACTTTGGTGACCGAATTAATGCTTTCCTCGGGCAGCACACCTTCACGATGGCTGGAGACGTTTCGACCGGATTCTATTACTCTCGGCAGGCCAACCTAAACGACCCGGTGCTCGAGTTCCAGGTCAACCCTATGATTCGGCTCGCCGACTGGCTCCAATTCTACGGTGCCTTTGGCGCTGTCGTCGGACCGGGTGGGATTTCCGCAATGAGTCCTACCTTGGCAAATCTCCAGATCTTTCCGCTCGGCCAGGAAGAACCATTGGAGCTGCTCGCCGGACTATTCGACATGCCACTGGGAGACTTTTACGAAAACCAAGGTCCGCCTTGGGTTAACCCGTTCGTGACCTCGCCGTTGCCATTCGGAGCGGAAGCTGTTGTGCCTCCGTCTTCGTTGGGACTGCAGGTCCGCAGCGGTATTCAATGGGGTGTCACCGGACAGGACTTTGACTCAACAATCTGGGCAGACTCTGGGCCTAGTTTTGAGTCCTCCCCCGGCGTTGACAAGATTCCGGGCCCGGTAATCGGTGAACAGTTCAATCCACTCACCGGCACTAATATAGCCACTAATGGCAAAGGCATCGGTGCGAGGTTTAGGTTTTACCCGGTCCCGGTTGATTGGAACCTCGGCCGGCTGGAGCTCGAAGCGTCAACCTACAACGGCAAGTGGTTGGACGGACTTTGGTTCAACTCGTGGGACCTGGGCTATGCTTACCGTTTGGGCCCATTCCGAACGCGTGGCGAATGGGTGCAGAGTTATCGGCAGATGCCCAGTGCGGCTCAAATACCGTTTATCACCGGCAAGCCTGCTTATGCCGGCTGCTGCGGACACGATAACCGAGAGGGCTGGTACGCGATGCTCGGATATTCCCTCTATGGTATCCCCCATCCTTATTTGGGTGACTGGCTGGAGCCACGATTTAACAAGCTCGAGTTTCTGGTGCGTTATTCTGGAGTGAACCAGCGCGCCATCCTCGAAAATGACATCTCGGCAATTCCGGTGCAGGGCTTTAACGGATCGCCTGCGATCTATAATCCACATGCACGTGAGGTCGCCTTGGGCCTTGACTACTGGATGGCTCCCTCGATTGTCTGGCAGAGCGAGCTTGACTTCGAGCTTCCAAGGGCGGGTGGCACTTTGTACAATCTACCAGGCAATTCTCTTCCAACGACAGTTAGCCCCATTGGTTCCACCACCAACGACCGCGCGATTCAGACCCAATTGACAATCGGGTTCTGAAGCAGGAGCCACGCCAATGAAATCGCTGGTCGTCAGAGCCATAATCCTCATCGCCTCATTGGGATGGACCGTCAGCAGTTATGCTGCCAACCTAGGCCCGACACCTGAACAGCAGAAAAAGCACCTTGAGTTATTTCATAAAGGGCAGACGTTATGGCCGATCTACTGCAACCATTGTCATAATGCTCGAAATCCTGCTGAATTTGCTCCCTATCAGTGGGATCAGATCATGATGCACATGCGCACGATGGAGAATATGCCGCCAGAGGACGAAGCTGCTATCCTGGAGTATTTGAAGACGGCTCGCTAAGAGTGGCGTGGGCCACTTGCCATCACGATAAGTCGCGTGAGTGCGAAGGCTAGGCGCATAGAGGCGGCTAAGGCTAAGACCCGGACGTGCGGCCTGTTGTCGCGACGACGGGCCGTCGTCTGTTTCGGATGGGCTAGGCGGCCGGTACTAACACTGGCCGTTGTATTCATTATTCCTGTGGTTGCGTCAATCATTGGATGCCACCCCGACGTTGGATCGCTCGGCGTCTACGCGGCGACTGACATGAACAACTGCCTGCCCAACCTGAAGCTTACCGATCAACACGGCAGACAGGTCTCACTTGCATCACTAAAGGGAACACCCGTGCTCTTCGACTTTATCTTTACCAACTGCGCTGGGCCTTGCCTGATGCTGACCTCGCGCATGCGGCAGGTCGCGGATCAGCTGAGTAGCATGCTAGGAAGCAAGGTCTGGTTTGTCTCAGTTACCGTCGACCCAGAGCATGACGGTCCCACCCAGCTATTCGACTACGCCAAAGATCAGGGCGTCGAAAGAGATGGATGGCTATTCCTGACTGGAACGCCGCACGAGGTCGAGCGCTTGATGGCCCAGTTCAATCTGCAGCGCGCGCGCGAAGCCGATGGCACCATAGAACACGTCCAGGAGTTCTTCCTGGTCGGCTCTGACGGGCGGCAGCTTCGTCGATACGCAGGATACTTCTCGGACCCGACCATCATCGCGCGCGATGTTGAACAAAGTGTCCAGACAGACGGCACCGCCCGTTGAGCCAACCACCTACGCAAGCCCATCCATAAAGGGCTCGCGAGTACGCCGAAGTTGGATGAACTCGAATCATGTTGGTAGATTGCCAATTTTTATTCGCGCCCCAAATGCACTATTAGGCCACGTAGTTTTTCCCCAAACTTGTCCATTTCGGAGCTTTTGCTTTTCGGATCTGGCTTGTTTCCTCGTTCAGATTCGCTGCAAAAAACGATTTTAGCGATCATCAAAGAACATTTCCGTCCCTTCCCGTGCACAAGTGTATGGTCCGGGATTGACTGCTTTAATTTATAATGATGATTTGCCGCAAAAATCGCTGCCGCCCTGGTACGCTTGACTCACGAATCACGATGAACACCGTTTGCCGCCTAATCTATGGCGCGTCAAAGTCATTGAACTGGCAAGGACACGCGAATTTGCCTGCGCTGCCCGCGGTTAACAATCGTCAAGTACACCATCTCGCCGGGGTGGGCCTTGGCGATTACTTCTTCAAAGTCGTTAACATCACGAGTGCGTTCGCCATCTACCGCTATGATGGTATTACGTGATTCAGCGATTCCGTTCAGCGCCAACACGCCTATTATCGCAGGCGGAAAGAAAACCGCAGCCGTGATAATCCCCAACGTCAGAACTCCGGTGTGAAGAGCTCCCAGGCGGGATCCGTGCAAACCGGCTGCCCCTGCGGGGCTACCGGGAATTACCGTGAGAACCTCTACTCCGTCTACCAAGCTACCATGACCTAGCACGCCCCTCCCGCTCTTCACTAGAATCCCTAAGAGCGGACTCTTGTAGGCGTCCGCAACATCCGGGTCGCTCTGCACATAAGAATCCGGATTGCTCTGCACGTAATCCTCGGCTGAGCCGAGGCCCTGCTCTGACGGGCTTTGGCCCGCCATAGCAGCAGTGCTGCTTCCGAACACGATTGCGGCTATCAACCAGCCGACTAGCATCGAACTTGCGCTGAACTTGCGGAACAATGCTCGGCGACCTCGCATTCCGCTCGATGCCAGGGTTCGCTCGCGCAATCAAGGATTGCGAGCTGACCTGACTTCACTCGCTTCCACACTCACGTTCGTTGAAAAGCGACGTAAAAAATTTCGAATCAAGCATGTCGGCAATCGTAGCTATAGTCTGAATTGTTTCTGTATCGCAAGGATTCGCAGATCTTATTGAGCGCTGTCGGTAGCGAAAGTCCTTTCCATTCTTCACTCCTGCAATAGGGTGAGTGATTCAGCGTTGTCGCGCGTCAAACCCGTCCACGTGACGGAGCGCGAAGTGTGATATTGCAACGCGCGATCTTCGGGTTGCTCGTCCGGATTTTGCTGGCACTGCGCTCTTTCTTCGCGGCTCGGGCCTGGCCCGAGGCGGCAGATTCTCGTCCTGCGCCAGCAGTTGCTGGTGTTCAGCTGCAAGACTCGAAGGCACCACCGGCTGTGGAACATCGGTCGTCTAATTTTGGTGCAGTTATGTCGAGGTGGTGTCCGTCAATTGGTGGAAAACGATTAGGCCTCATATCACGGCGAGTCCCGCACAACAGATGAATCCCTTCAGTCCGACCGTGCGCGAAATGTTTCGACAGTCCGCCTGTTTCTAGATTCGAAGATTGACACGGCGTAGCATTTAACGGTTGCATCGGTAGATTCGCTAATATTGGCCCGCTTCGCTCGGGACAAAGTGCAAGTATCCGACAATCCGGTAGCTTCCATCGGCCGATCACTCGGATGAGTAACCCCGTCGAACACGGGCAGTTCGTCGAAATCGAACGGGCTTACCTCTTTGAGGCACGCCGCGTTGACGCCGAACTGATCAGGATTTGAGCGTCGCCGGTGATGGGTGTAGATGCCACATTTTGAGCAGAAATAGTGCTCCGCCACTCCAGTGTTGAATCGATACAAGGCCGTTTCCAAACGATCTCGCCCTTCGGTCTAGCCGGCAGATCGAAGCTCTTGTTCAAGGAACCACAGCAGCGTCTGTCGCACGCTGCCGAGTTCGGAGAATTTGCTGAAGACCAGAGCGATCGCTTGCTGGACCCGGCGATCCCGGTCCTTCTCAAGCTTTTGCTCATCAGTCTTCAGGTAACCCACGGGAGCGGCGACGATTAATTCGCCGCGCCGCGCTTTCTGGTAGCGCGCCGCCAGCGAGCGCTGGCGTAACAGATCAAGTTCGTACTCATTTAGACTCCCTTTCAGCCCGAGCAGCAGCCGATCATTGCTCTGCCGCGGCGCGTAGATAGCCTCCTGGTCAACCAGTAGCGTGTCGACCACGCGGCACATCTCGATGAGTCACTGCGAATCGCAGTCTGTTGCGCGCGAAGCGCGATACCTCGCGTGCCGCCACCGCTCGACCTTGCCGAGGCAGACTTCAGCCACCATTCGTTCAAACCTAGCTCGGGGCGCGGTGCTAGCCGCGGAGATACCCAGGTCGTCGTCGCTGATCTCGATGTCCGACCAACCTAGAACCGCGAGCCGCCCGCGCATCGCATATTGCAGGCTGCGGCTCCCGCGGTTGTGGATTACCTGATCGGCGGAGGATTGCCGGATGTAGAGTACGGCTTTGCGCTGGAGATGATGCGGCTTGATCTTGTCACTCATCGTCGTGGTCTCCGTCGCTGTGGCTGAAAAGATTGCCAAGCTCGTGTCTGCTCAGCATCTGCGCAATTAAGCGCGTCACTTTCTCCCGCACTTCTGCCGACAGGCGTGGCCAGTCCAGTGAGTAAGGGCTCGACCATCGGAACAAATCGAGTTGCACAGTTGGTAATTGACGGTTGCGGCGTGGCATCGGTATCTCCTCGTCCCTCGAAGGGATGCCCAGCCCTACCACTGTGGTTGTTGCAGATGTTCGAAGTGCAACCTCAGCAAGCAGAGCTTTTAAACAGCTCAGCGCCGCCAGTTCGCCCTGCGGCGCATCGGCCGCCGGATCCAAAAACATGCTGCCCAATCGAACATCCAGGCCGGAACATACATGCAACGGCCAGTCGGTCTCTTGCCGAGATCACAGCGAAAGACTCGTCCGCTGCCACGCTCAATGACTTCGTGGATATGGACCGTCCGACCGAACCACGGATGCCATCGATAAAGCACCTCTACACCTTCGGTCACATGGGTTTTGTAGCGCGCTTGTACAATCGGGTTCGCACACATCAGTCGTTGGACAAAGACGCGCCGCTTTTCCGACGCCGCCAAGTGGTCGGCAATATCATATCCGTCCCGATCCTGGGCGGATTACATCATCAATATCTTCGGTTTAGGTTCTCGTAATGGCAACGTCACGCCGGCGTTGGGTTCTCGGTACGCACAGGCGACATTATGAGCCTCCGAGCAAATCGCCAGACCTTTCGCGACCTTCGGGATCTTCAGCAGGCGCAGGCGGCTGCCACGCACTTCAAAGCGACTACGATGTCCATGCGTCCGGGAAAACGGCTATGGTAGGCGTCATTCATTTCCCGCTAATGTCCCGATCGCTTGATTATCTCACCTTCTACGACATAGGCGTTGAACTGGCCCTTTGAAGGGTCTGCCATAGTCTGACCGGACGAGGCCACTTCGACCAAGCTGGGAGAAACCAGCACTATGTCGAATAGACCAGTGCTGGTTCCGCATGTCTGAGCTTCGCGGTCTGGAATAAAGTCGATCTTCATTATCCTCATTCCGTCAGTTTCGACGGTGTAGGTCCCTACCATTTTTGCGTCACAATGGATTTGACTGCTGTATGCCGCGCCATATTTTCCTCAAGGGCGTGACATTGCTGCGGGTTGCGTTCACCGCAACGGCTCCTTCAGGCGTCCCACACCGTCGAACATGCAGACGCCGACCGCGGCTAGAAAACCCGGTGACGAAGTTACCTCGTCCGGTGAAGTGAAGAGCGAGTTTCCACTAGTGCGAAACGCGTAAGTTCCATCGAGATCTGCGGCCGAAAAGCTTCTTGGGGGACCGGCCCCCCGAGCACTTGATGTCGATACTACGGCAATCGCGATGATGACTAGGGTGCGCAGCAGAGATGAGATCTTCGTCATGGGGATTCCTCTTCCAGTGACTATGGAACCCAAACGTTTGCTCCCTCAGGCTATCCATCAAATATCAACTTGTCTTTCATGCCACAAATCAGTCAGGCTGGGCATTTTAGAACTCTGGCACTCGCCTGCGTCACGTTGGGCCGACCTATACGGGTGACTTCCCTCAAGCACCAGAAAAGGTCTCGGACAGCCTTCCCATGCGATGTTATCCGGTTTTGGTGAAGCCCAAGTCAAAACTGTGTGACCTAGCGTAAATCGACCAGCCGATTCTGAGGAAGACCCTTCGGCGATGAGCAACTGCCGCTAGTAGCAAGGTTTAACCGGCTTGTCATTTCTGAAAATAAGTCCAGGACATGCTTTGAAGAATCGGGTACCTTGCCGTGCGACGGTTGAGTGGCCAACAGAACTGGCTTACGCGCTGAGCTTGCGGGCCAAATCGCGCGCCAAGCTGGAGGCCGAGAACCTGGAACTGCGTCAGCCACTCAACGTTCTCATCCGCAAGTTGCCCCGGCGCTTGCGCCTGACCAATTCAGCCCCTCTGCTGTTGGTCTGGCTCTACCGGCTCTTGCCTTCGATTTTGAGCTCCATCCGAATCGTCAGGTCCGAAACCGTGATCCGCTGGCATCGTCTTGGCTATTGCGCCTATTGGCGCCAGAAGTCGTGCAGGCGCGGCGGGAGGCCCGCGGATCGGCCGCGAAAGTTCGTGACTTCATCCCGTGTAAGAGCAAGTAGAATCTAGCGCGGGGTACGCTGCGGATCCGAGGCGAGAGCTGGAAACGTGGCCATAGTAGGAATTGAGAACCGACTGCTCAATGGAAAAAAGAGCGGCGGAAACCCTTACTGCTGCCGCGCCAGTTCCCGGCCCTACTGCCCCATATCCATGGCGAGCCATTGAGACTTGCAATCGAAGTCAGCCAATCAACCATATGAACGTACGTCATCAAGACCAGGCCGGCCACGGTCACTCGCCGCGCGTCGTCACGCGAATGAGGCTTTGGGTAGCGAGAAATGAGCGACTCGGATAATTCGAGTTCCCGCTCGAGATTGTGGACGCATTCCTAGTGTCGGAAAGTCACCGCCTGCAAGCACAGCCCGCAGTGATTGACGCACAGTGCCGTTTGGCGCGATGATTGCCGCACTCAAGGTCTTACTGGAAACTCACTATGCCGGAAGTTGTGAAGACGTTCCCTGTTAGTGCCTCAGCATTCAAAACGGAAATCCTGCATGTATTTGCGAACGTAGATAAGTCAGTCCGTCGGATCGAGGTGATCATGACGGATGATTATAAGCGTCGAACGCGGGCTTGGCAGATTGACGACTTGCCCTACGACGATGCCCTGCGCGAGGTTTCGGATTTCGTCGGGGAGGCAATTGGCAATGGTATGCGCGAGTGCATGATTTCCTTGACTAGCGACGATTAATCTCGTTGATCCTGCAACGGACCCTCCTCCGCAAAGTTATTCGGATGGCGAAATCTGGATAGTATCTCTCGCAACCGACGTACGCCCTAGCTCCGTTAGAACCAGACGGCCTAGCAGGTGGTGGTCGGGTCATTGCGGCTCCATGTGCTATTCTGAGATCTTTGCGCTTGAAACCAAAGTGCTCGTACCACTGCACCAACTTGCGTGCCGTCTTGATGTACTGCTTGTCCTACCGAAAGGGTATACATTCAAGTGCAAACAGACACCGTACCTGTCAGCCAATCCGCAGAGCTGGTGCAGCACAACGCTGCCACCCCAGCCCGAATTCAGCGATTGGACCGACTGAATGTGCAAGTATTCGTCCAAGACGCGCAAATCGAGAGTGGCGGCAGCGTTGGCGCTCCCCATCAGCACCCCATCCTTCATGAGCGGGTTACGCTTGAAGTTTTCGTAGATGTAGTCGAGCAAGGTGCGGGCTTTCGCGGTGTCAGGAGTACTGGCTTCTCCGCTTCGTTCCGGCCCATCAACATAGACTGCCCCATGATGAAGTGGATGGCTATTGCCGCGCGTGGATCTAACGGCTCGGTAGTTCGATTGCTCGGCGTCAAACTTGGCGATCGGTAGCAGATAGGTAAATGAGCATTAGCGGCGCGGGCAGATATGCCATCAAGCTGTGCGCGAGGCGATTGAAAGCGTTGGTTTCAGTGGGCGTAACCGACTCGCTCCCGGGAGCGAAACCCAACGCAGCGCGGGCGGCATTGACGCCGAAAATCCGGACTCTCGATGCGCAACTTTCGAAAATCTCCGCTGCTCGCCCTTCGACGACGTTGCATTGCTCTTTGTCCGCTACCGATCAAATCTCGCGCGCCGGGGGCCCAATGGTACCGCTGCTTTCACTGCTGGCGTTCGCGAAACGCTTGCAGAAATAGCGAGTTGCGCTTGCGCGCATAGCCTCCAGATTAAAGCCGCCTTGCTCGCCGCTCGTCACACGATTAAGTTTCCCCAATATTACGACCAACGAGCTATCGATGGATTTAGAGATAAAGCGAGTCCTATGAAACCGACCCTCACTCCTTTGAGCGACTTGCTTGATGAAGCGGAAGGGGTCGTGACGGAGCCAAACGCATGGCCGATGCAGGAATTACCGCGAACGACTCTGCCTGGCGGGCGCCATTGCCGTCGGTTTCGAACTTGAACCCAAGGTTTATCCAACGGCGCGAGGTACGTTCGATACTGATACTGACTGCTTTCTGGTTCTGGTTTACGCCTATAGTAATCGCCGCGCAGCATGGACCAACCGTTCCCACGACTGAGAAGGTAAAAGACAACGGTATCTACGTTTTCCTGAGCGGCGATCGAGTTTGGATTGAGTGCGGCGGCGAGCGGAAGCTTGTTGATCCATTCGATCCCGTGAGTAATCACTTTGTGGCATCGTACTTGATCGATCAAATCGGCGGCGATCAGGGTGGCGGTGCCGTCATTCTGCTGCCTAACAACAAACTTTTGATTGCCGGCGGCTGGAGCGAGGAGCGAGGCGCCGTCAGTGGCACATTAGCTACCACCGAGCTATACAATCTGGCCTACCGGTGCTTTGCTGGTCAGCCCAATTGTCCCGATAAAACCGTTCCTCCACGAATGAACGTTGCACGGATGGCCGAGGGCGCGATGCTGCTTCGGAATGGCAAAGTGCTCATCTACAGTGGCGAAACGAATCCACCAGGCGACTTTCAGCCTATCGTCAAAAGTACCGAGCTATACGACTGGAAGACGAATACCTTCGCGCCTGCAAATGCGACCGCCTCGATGAATTCGGGCCGCACGGACGCAAACGCAACGCTCCTCAGCGACGGCAAACTACTGATTGCGGGCGGCATTAATGGCCATGCAACTGAATTGACGACCGCCGAGCTGTATGAGTCGAGCACGAATACATTCGCTACGGCAGGCCAATTGGCGATCATGAACACGGCGCGTTCGGGGGCCTCGGCGATCCTGCTGCCCAATGGCAGAGTCCTGATTGCCGGCGGCAGCAAGGATGGCGCGGGTCTCAATAGTGTTGAGCTGTATGACCCGCCGCACAATTGCTTTGCGGGCCATCTTGGTTGTGCGGATCAAACGATGCCGCCCACGATGCATGGAAAACGCGCCGAACCAGCAGCGGCGCTGCTTCAAAACGGCCAAGTGTTGATCGCCGGCGGCGAAGAAGACGTTGGCAAGGTGCTTTCCACTACCGATGTATATGATCCTCTAACCAACACATTCGCTCCTGCTAACTCCACTCCGGTGATGAATGGGCCGCGTTCTGGAGCTAGCGCCGTGACATTGCCCGGCGGCAATGTCCTGATTGCTGGCGGCAGTGACGCAGAAACTGCCCTCAACAGCATCGAGTTATATGAGCCAGCTCGACAGTGTTTTGCTGGTCAGCAATGTGGCGATCGCACTTTACCGGCAGTGATGAATGCTGCGCACCTGGATGCCGCGGCCGCGTTGCTCTCCACCGGTAAGGTCCTAGTCGTGGGTGGCTCGGGGGATAGCGGCTTCGATGGAGATTTCTTTACGGAGCTTTATGACCCATCGACCAATTCGTTTGCTCGGCCTGACGCCGTGCCAAAAGTTGCCTCTGGTTACACCGCCTTGCCGGGAATGAGGCTTACCGCGCTTCCCGACGGTAAAGTTCTCTTGGCAGGAGGGTTTAACGGACGCCATTCCACGCGGGTGACTCTTTTGTATGATCCGGAGCACAACTGCTTCGATGGTGAGAGCAGTTGCCCCGGCCTAGCCGAACCGCCGCCGTTGCGTTGGACGCGCAGCGATGCGAGCTTAACGCGCTTGCGCAACGGGTTAGTCTTGATTGCTGATGGTCCAATAGAGGACGAAGCCTATAGTGCCGCGGAACTCTACGACCCCGCCCACAATTGCTTTGCAGGCGACACTCATTGCCCGGAAAAAAATGCGCCTGGAACGATGAACCAAGGACGTCGCGGTGCCGCGACAGTATCGCTGGCCGATGGAAGCGTACTGATGGCGGGCGGCGCTGACAAATCGGGCAAGATCCTCCGGAGCATGGAGATCTACGTCCCGTCAGCCAATTGCTTCGCCGGGCATCAGGGTTGTGCAGCGAAAGATGCACCGCCGCCGATGGAACAGGCGCGCATCGACGCTAACGCCAGCTTGTTGCCAAATGGCAAAGTTCTGATTGTAGGAGGATCCAGTGAGAAAGAAATTCCGCTGAGAAGTGCGGAGTTGTACGATCCGGTTCACAATTGCATGGCCGGTGGCCCAGGTTGCCCAGATCGCGACGCGCCTCCGCCGATGAATTCGGCGCGAACGTACGCAACAGCTACCGGCTTGCCGGACGGCAGAGTGCTAATCGCTGGGGGGGAATCTGGCCATCAGGCAGTATCAACCGCAGGAGTAAAATATTGGCAAGAAGTGCCGCATGCCAGCGTCGAACTATACATTCCTCAAACCAACACTTTCGCCCCGGTGGCTTCTACTCCAACTATGAACAGTGCGCGTACGGAGGCTGTCGCGGTTCTGCTACCGAACGGTAAAGTGCTGATCGTCGGTGGAGAAAAGGAAGATCATTGGCTCACTTCCACAGAGCTTTACGATCCTCGTAATAACTGCTTCGCGGGCCACGGTTGCCGGAATGTTGGAAACTAATTGACCTCCTTGAATGCCATTTGCGGAGGCAACGCAGTCTGACCGCTCCGCGTTGAGACAGTGATATTGCGACGGAATTCGGAAGGTTGTCAGAGACAATCGAAAGCCAGTTCGACGCGTGAATCGATCTTCGCGAGCCGTCGAATTTAGCGTTTGGAAGCTGGGTGGCGGGGTCATATCCCGGACGCAACTTATCCAGCGCGCGAGAAATGAGCCAGGAGGTCTCGACTGGTAACCGAACCGGCGATGTTGCCAACATGCACCCGGGTATCACGATCTCCTCGCGCGACTCGAGCGGTCGGATTGTCCCAACGGGCAACGAATGGCCGTCCGCGATTGACCTTATCCGAAGGCGCGCACCACGAATTTACTATGTGCGGGGACGGAAGCGTATCGCTGCTCGAGCCAAACCTCAACGAGGAGAAATCAGTCATCCCGTTGAGGGCTCGCGGTATCTTTGCGGCATCGAAAGTCAACGAGGCCAAACCGCGCGAGTCGAGCTTCGGGGAAGGCAACCGCGGTCGAAACGGTGGGGGTGCGGGTCGAGGCCTCGACCGCTGGTAAACACCAAATCGGTGCGCGATCGCATTTTTCTTTGCTATGCTGCTGGCAGGGTCTGGCACAGCGTTCAAGGGAGTGGCGGACCTCGTCGCGATTCGAGTTCTGTAAAGCTTTTCAGAAGAATCGGGAATTTCATTCGGTCTTAGGTAGAAACCATGTTCAAACGCCAAAGAGAACGAGCACGGAAACAGAAACAGCAACTAAAGGAGCAGCGTCGCGTCGAGCGCGCGGCTGAACGTGAGAAGAAGATCCGCGAAGGCGGTGGCAGGGACGCGGACCTTGAGGGAATCGTTCCGGGACCGCAACCCGGTCAGGTTCTCGACTTTCACCCCGAAGATACACCTGGCCAACCTGTCAGGAAGTTCGATGAACTGGAGCAATAGTGACTTCAACTTACGTCACGCGTGCCGCACTGAATCGTGAGCATTTGCGTTTTCGACTCCGCTCCTATCGTGACGAATTTACTCCACGGGCTTGATCAACCCCGTGGCTGAGAGATCGTTTCCTTGATGATTTTCAGGGGCAGAGCGAGCACCTGCTGCCCGGAGTGCTCAGTATCCCAACTTGTGAGCACAGATTCGTAACCCGGGCGCGCCGACTGTCCAGCTTGTTACGCGACTCGCGTGCTTTGCGTTTGGCGTCGCCGCTCTTTCTCCAGATGCTCGCGGGCTTGCTTTGCTACTTCCCGTGCCGCTTCGGTCACTTGGAACAACTCCAGTCCGTCCCTCGCTAGATCGTCCTCAGCGGTGCTCATGGCCATGTCGGTATAGTGTTTAGAGGCCGGATCTTTTCTGATGCGGCGACGGGCAAGTTCGATTTTCGCGAGCAGCGCGAGTGCAGGCACATACGTCGTGACCACGTCGCGTATCCTGCGAACGCCGAAACCGAGGATGCTTTCCTGCGGCAAGCCCGGTCTGCGCTGGGTTCTCGATTTGCGGCGAATCAGCCCGCTTTGCAGGGGATGAACCCGCTCAAAAGCATAGCTCCCGTAAAAATTGAAAATCATCGAAGCGGTTCCGCCCGTTGGCATTCCCCACGCAACTGCCCGCCGAATCAGCGTCTCGATGTGCTCAGGGGAATAGTATAGATGCCAAGCGCGATCGTAGATTCCCTGCCACTCTTCGGCAGTCATCAGCGGATGCTCAGTACATACGTGTTCGGCATCATACTTATTCAGGTCGGCGTCCATCCATATTCGCCGTTGATGGAGGTTCTGGTGGTCCTTGGATCCCGGCAGTGGAGTTAGAACAAAAAATTCCAAAATGTCGATCGGTAGTTCGCGCTGAATGATGGCGATGTCTCGCGCGATGCTCGCGGGCGTATCGGTTGGAAAGCCCAAGATATATCCCGCATAGGTGATGACGTGTGCGCGCTTCCAGGCCTGCAGCATCTTGCGATACTCGGTGATGCGATTCTGGCCTTTCGAAGCGCCCTTCAGGCTTTCGGGGTTGATACTTTCGAGACCGAAAAAGGCCTTGCTGCACCCGGCCGCCGCGGCTTTTTCGACAAAGTTGGGAATCTTGTGACACAGAGTATCGACCTGCATGATCAGCTTAATCTCGATGCCTTCACGTCTGCGTAGTTCGATGATGCGATCGAGAATAGATTCCCAGTTGCGGTTGCGCGCAAAGTTGTCGTCGGTAATGAAGAAGCGCTTGATGCCTTGTGCGGCCGACGTTCGTATTACCTGCTCGATATCGTCGGCTGTCCGATGCCTCGACTTGCGGCCCTGTACATTGATGATCGTGCAGAAGCTGCAGCT
>JASHQJ010000476.1 GCA_030037595.1 Candidatus Binataceae bacterium | reverse complement strand
GACCTCTACCTGATCGACTGGATTCCGCCGCGACAGGCCGACAAGTGGCGCGGCTTCGATGCCTACGTCAACCAGGATATCCGCAATGCCGTGCGCGCGATCCAGATCCAGAGCGGCAACGAGCAGGTCTCGATTCTCGGCTACTGCTTCGGCGCGCTGCTTGCGCTGATGTACACGGCGCTGAATCCCGAAACGGTCAAGAACCTCATCGCGCTTACGATCCCGCTCGACTCGACGACGCGCGACCTGCCGGTCGAAAAACTGAGCGCCGCGATGAGCGAGTCGAGCGCCAAAATGATCGCGGACATGTACGGCAACGTGCCGGCCGCGATGATCTACAGCTTCTTCAACATGCTGGCGCCGACGCATCACATGCTCGACAAGTTCGTCGGCGCGCACCGGCAGTCGAATCGTCCGGGCTTCGTCGATACGTTTAGGCTCTTCGAGCGATGGCTTCACAGCGACGTGCCGATGGCGGGCAAGATCTTTCTCGAGACCACCGCGATGACGCGCGAGAATTCGCTGATGAAGGGTGCGATGAAGGTCGGCTCGCGCATCGTCGATCTAACCAAGGTAGCCTGCCCGTTGCTGAACGTGATCGGCGACTACGACGATATCGTCAATCCGCGCTCGAGTGCGCCCCTCGTCAATCTGGTCGGCAGCGCCGACAAGGCGGACCTGCACTTCCCGACCGGGCACATGGGCGCGGCAATCAGCTCCGATTCCTTGAAACGGCTTTGGCCCCAAATCGCCACCTGGCTGGCGGATCGCGATATGTGAGGCAGCAATGGCGGAGAATCGCACCCGGCACCGCGCCGCGAAGGCGCCGGCCGGCTCGAATAACGCATCCGATCGGCACGCGCGCAACAATAAATCCGGAGGAACTATGGCAGCAGAGAAGGAACCACTTTCAGGAATGTTCGAAACGATGAGCGAGATGCGCGAGAAATACCTGAGTTTCGACGGCGCGAAGAAGATCGCCGCCTGGTATATCGACACCAACGAGAAGATCGCCAACCAGATGCTGGATTTCCAGGCCTCGGCCACAGCGTGGGCCAAGGAAACGCCGCTTGCGCCGATTTTCGAGGCGCAGCACGAGTTCGGCAAGAAGATGGTCGAACGCTCGGCCGAGGCCGCGCGGTCGCTCTGGCGCCTGAACTAGCCGCAAAAAAGTTTTAGCCGGGCGCGGCACCTGTATCACCTCACCGCGCCCGTTTTCCTTTCATTCCTCTTCGCGTTTCCCGCACACCCGGTGCGTGCGTAGCCCTGCGACCGCAGTGGCCCTATGTCGCAACCCGCGCGTCGTGTGAGAGCTTGCCTGCGTTGTAGTTGACGCAAAGGCGGCCGTTTACTATCCGACCAGTCTAACTTCACAGTCTGGAGCAGAACATGACAACAACGCTGCGCACTCTTATACCGGTATTCGCCCTGGTCACTTTGGTAGTCGTGCCTGTTTCCAACGCCCGGGCATCGAGTGACAGTGACAAAGCTCAAATCGCCGCGATGAACCAGCAGATCATGGCTGCCTTCAACAAGAGAGATCCAAGTGCTGTGATGGCCTTCTACTCCGACGATCCCGACGCGATCTTTTTCGAAGACACCATCCCCTTTCAGATGAATAAAGCGGTCCTGAGCAAGGCCAATGGCGAGATCAAATCGATGCCGGACTTTCACGCTCGCATGGAAGCTATCGACATCGTGACGAGCGGCGACCTCGCCGTCATGCGATGCATCATCAGGGGAAAATGGATCGACTCGAAAGGCATCATGCATACACAAACCAGCCGCTACACACAGATCGACAGAAAGGAGGGAGGGAAGTGGCTCGTCTGGCATGAGCACTTCTCAGTGCCATTCGATCCAGCCACCGGCAAGGCAGTCATGAATGCGAAGCCATAGAGAAAAATTCATCTTCGTCTCACTCTTCGGTCTCGCGGTACTGATCGCATTTTCGACTCGCGTCTTGGCCATGGGCGCTCTGGCCATCGGCTCGACTGGCAATGTCGTGGCGGATGGAGTTGCAATCGGCGGAAGCTTTAACAATCCAAACCGCGAAGACGCAGTCGCGGAAGCGCTGAGGAAATGTCGTTCGCAACCCGACGTCCGGAAAGCGGCAGCGCGATGCAGAATCGTGCGGACGTTCATGCGGAAGTGTTACGCGGCTGCATTTGATCCCAAGGTTGGCACACCAGGCTTTGGTTGGGGCCTCGGACCCGACGTGGCGACCGCCACCAGACAGGCGATGGCTCATTGCCAGGCATCCGCGGGAAAGGCTCGCGCGCAATTTTGTCAGATCCAGGACGATATCACCGCCTGTGATCGACACAATTGACGCAGTTTCACCATGGCATTGAACCCTGCCAGCCGTACTCACGCTCGACGGCGCGGATAATCTCACCCGCGACACGCACGCCGTTGTCGGAGTTCGTCATGATGACGACGCCATGACCTGAGTCATATCCTAGCAGTTGGCTCTGATACCCCTCGTTCAAGCCTCCATGAAAGAATCGAGCGCTGTCGCCGGTGCCATGCACGAAGATTCCAAGACCGCTCTGGGAAAATTCGGGAGCGTCGGTGCTCAACTCAGGACGGAGCAATTGTAGAGTTCCTGCCGCGGAGGCGACAGGATTACTCACACCGCGTGTCGCATTCATGAGCGCAATTGCGAATCGCGCTAAGTCTGATGGCGTCGTCCAGAGGCCCGCTTCCATAAGCTCCGGATAGACATGCCATCTGCCCGGGACTGCCAGACCGTCGGCGAAGGTGCCAACTGCGGCGTTAGCTTCGAGCGAAGCGGGCAGCGGTTGAGCGTAATAGCTGTGCGTCATAGCCAGCGGCGCGAGGACAGTGGCCTGCATCAATTGCGGAAAAGACTCGCCGGTAACGTCTTCGAGCACTTGTTGAATGATTTCGAATCCGCCGCCTGAGTATTGCCACTTGCTTCCGGGAACGCCTGCAACCTCCACTGCGCCAGTGCTTGACGGTGGGATGCCACGCAAAATCTCCGCAAGCGACGGCCGCTCGACCCTAACATTGTATCCGGGAAAACCGGCGATCGTCGTCGCTGCGTTATGGCTTAGCAATTCACGCAAGGTGACGGCTTTGACGCGTGTGAACTCGTTCTCCGGAACCTTCCAGCTCTTCAGGTAGTCGTTGACGTTCGCATCGAGGTTGAGCTTGCCTTGTTCGACCAGATGCATCACGGCCATTGCGCCGACCGATTCGCTGATCTGCGCCGTCTGAAACAACGTATCGGGCGAGGCAGCCGTCGCGCCGCCGGGCTCGGTAACGCCCCACGCCTTCGCCCACTCGATCTCATAGTTGTTGATCACGGCGACGCTCACTGCGGGAACCTTGTAGAAAGCCATTCGCTCCGCGAGGCTCCACTTTTGTTCCTCTCCGGTCGAGGCAGGCGGAAGAAGACCGTTTTCGACCGCTCTGATGTGCTGCTCGATGGTCTTGTCCGTTGTGGCCTTGAGGGCGCTGTACTGCTGGATCGTTACGCCGCCGGTAGCGACGAAAAGTGTCGCGAGCGCGAGCGAGATCGAAAGCGCTCGAATGTGTCTCGCCAAAAATCGACTTACTTCTGGCACGCGGTGACAAGCACTGCGAAGGGATTGATGCTGGTAGAGTAGAACATCTTACCCGACGGATCTCGGACGATAAGCGCTGACTCAGTTGTAGGTGTCTCGGCGGCATCGGGAAAGTACATGAGACAGTTGGGCGCCGAGTCGCCTTTCACCAGCCGCCATTTGGTGATGTCCGTTCCCGTGCCGTTTGGTCGTACCGAATAGGTGCCGGAGATCATGGTTAGATGACAGTTGGCGTGCATACCCGGCGCATCAATGGAGTGATGCCATTCGCCGCTGGTCCACTTTCCGCGTCCGTCCGCCACACCGGTAATGTCCCCCAACGCCGTGACTGGAAAAGGATCTGAGGCTTTGCTCGGAAGGCCGTACGCGGTCAGATTGCATTTGTATGCGCCCTGAATCACAGCATTGTTGAACGAAATCTGTTGCGCACTTGCGCCAGGGGCAAAGAACAACTCGCTCATCCAGAAAAGAACGATCGACGTCACTCTCAGCATCGGCTTCCTCGACCCGCGACGAATTCATCAAGGTTGAATTCAGTCCGCCTTCAGTGCAATATCCGCGCATACTTGTCTGCCGGCGAATGACAGTTCGTCAAGAAGTGCGGCTCGGCCTGGAGAGGTAGTGGATTAAACAGGAACTGAGTCTGCGACGGAGGAACCCATGAAGGTCCTAACCCGAGTCGCGGCTGCCGTTCTCTCGCTGCTGATAATCACTTCACCTTGCATCGCCGGCATTGTTCAGCCGGGAACACTAATCACTCCTGAGAAGGCCGACAGTGTCGCTGACCTCCTAAGCCCCGGGAACCTGGCCCTGGTGCGGCAAGGGATGCGGATCAAAGTCGTTCCCACCGAGCGAATCGATTGGCCGCCGCCCTATAAATCCGCGACCGAGAAATACGCTGCACAAGTCAGGCTCAATGAGCGAGGCGAACTGGAGAATTACGTCGCGGGCCTGCCGTTTCCTTTCATCGATCCGAATGATCCTCAAGCCGCTACCAAGGTGATGTGGAACTTCAGCTACGGGCCGCAATTCGCGGATATCGTCGAGATTCGGAAGCCCGAGCTGAGCAGCTATCGCGATCTTGGTCCGGCGGGTAGCGCTGCACACTGGCTATTTCCGGCCGAGGCATTTCATTCGATGGTCGATCACATCACCTGGTACAACAATATCGGCCGCACCGAAGTGCCGCCGATTCCAACGGATCCGAACGCCGCCAAGACGGGAATTCGCTACCGCTTTATCGAAGGCCCGATCATCGAGCCTTCGACGTCTCATGGCCAGACGCTGACGCGATACCGCTACATCGACCCGGCGCGGGAGGACGATACCTGGTACTTCGGCTTGGGCAGAGTTAGTGCCGGCATGATGTCCGATACAATTGGTCCTTTCACTCTCGATCCCGATTCCTATTTTGGGTTTGCGGCCAAGATTGAAAACTTTGACTATCGCCTGCTGGGTATCTCCTCGATGCTGGCGAGCGTGCACGCCGAAAGCTCGCCCGCGCGCCACTGTCCTTTCGACGACGGGCGCACCGTGTGTCCCGAGAATTGGGAGATGCGCACGATCTATGTGATCGAGGCCATACCGAAATTCCATCCGCATGGCCGCGATGTCGTGAAGCGCACCCTCTACGTCGATGCCGAAGGGTGGTTCATTACGGCCTCCGATCAATCCGATCAGCGGGGCCAGGTGTGGAAAACAATGGTGCTTTTTCATGGCTACCGAGACCGCGCTCTGCCAGGAGCTCAGCAGGCGGTGTATCCATTCAAGCGAATCTTCACGACAGCGATCGTCGATGAAGACCTCCAGAGCGGATTTTCCTCGGTGTCCTACATGCCGGGAGTAGAGGGCGACGAATACGAGGGTTGGTTTATCGACCCAGGGACGATTTCGGAGAGGTCAGTCGCTGCGGCGGCGGCAGCGGCAGTTAACAAGCAGTCGGGCGTGGCTCGATAAGCTACGCTGCGCGTATCACGAGCGTCGCGGAGGTATCACGGTACAGCCGAGCTGCTGCAACGCCGTTAGATTGTCGGCGTATCCGCGCTGATGGACGATCTTGCCGTCGCGGAATTCAAGAACTACCACTTCGTTGAATTCCGCCCGTTTCCCCGTCGGCGCGAGCGGACCCCACTGCCCCGTCTGCGTTCCACTGATCGTGAGACACACCACTACCCTATCGCCTTCGGCAATTAGCTCGCGGATTTCCTCGTGATAATCGGGAAAGGTTACGAACGCCCGCTCGACCATCCCGCGGATCGCCTCGTGGCCCTGCCGAATCGGCGCGTAGGGCCGGTAATCGGCAACATAGTCGGGTGCGTAGAAATCCGGGATTCGTTCGAGCTTGCGTCCGTTCCAGATTTCCTCGGTGAGCTCGCGAACAATCGCTTTGTTCCTTTCACTCATCGCGATCCCCCGGCGTGCCGGGCGCCTAGACCTGCGCTCAAATTGACCAATCAATCGCCGTTTCGAGCCTTTACTATCCTGCCCGTTCGTGCAACCTTCGCCGGACGCTGGCCGCTGGAGCGGCCGCGATGCGATGCTGGTAAGTCTCACGGCCAACGCCTGGATCGATTTCCTGCAGCAACTCTCGACCCTGCTTCGCGATCCGGTTTACTACGGCTCGGGCGTCGCGCGCGGCAATGGCGAACCTGTCCTGTTGATTCCCGGATTCACGGCGGGCGACTGGACGCTCGGCGTGATGGCGCGCTGGCTCCGACGAATCGGCTACCGGCCTTATCTCTCGGGAATCGATCTCAACGTCGGATGCCCGAAGCGGAAAATCGAGCTCGTCGGATGGCGCGTCGAGAAGATTGCAAATGAAAGCGGCATGCGTGTCGCGCTCATCGGGCACAGCCTCGGCGGCGTACTGGCGCGTGGCGTCGCCGCCGCATCACCCAGACTCGTGAGCCGCGTGATCGCGCTTGGCTCTCCGGTCCGCGACGGATGGAAAGGAGTGCGGACAGAGGTGCTGCCCGCGCTTCGCGCCGTGCAATCATTCTGGCAGACTCTCGTAAGCGCGCCGGAAGAGTGCGGCACGCCGGTATGCCCGTGCGGATTCGCGCGCGCAGTGTATGCTGAAGTCGCGGCCGCCGTCCGCTTCGACTCGATCTACACGCGGCGCGATGAAATCGTCGCCTGGCGCGCGTGCATTGCCGAGGACGGTCCCAATCATGAAGTCAACGGATTGCATTCGAGTCTTATCGTCAATCGCGAAGTGTTCCGCCTGCTCGGTGCGATCCTGGCGGAGGACTTTGAGAGCGCCGCGGCTTAAGCATCGCATCAAATTCAATATCTGCAGGAGTTAGCGAGTATGGCGGTTCGTGATTTTGCGGCCTCGCGCGAGGGGTACAAGCTGCGCTACGAGATTCGCGGCGCGGGCGATCCGGTCGCGCTTATCATGGGCTTCAGCGGCTCGGGCCGCGCGTGGGGCGAACCCTTTCTCAACGCGATGGAGAAACGCTTCAAGATTTTCATGATCGATAATCGCGGCACAGGCGAGAGCGACAAGCCCGACGTGGCGTGGACGCTCAGCGACATGGCCGCCGATATCGCTGCCGTGCTCGAGCACGCGGAGACGCCGCGCGCGCATATCTACGGAATTTCGATGGGCGGGATGATCGCGCAGGAATTCGCTCTCACGTACCCGTCTCGCGTGTGCGGCCTGGTGCTTGGATGCACCAACTGCGGCGCGTCGAAATCGATTCCGGCGGCTCCCGAAGCGATTGCGGCGCTCATGCCCGATCCCAATTTGGCTCCGGAGGAGCAAGCACGGCGCGCTTTCTCGGCCGCGTGCGGCAAGAAGTTCATCGCTTCGGCCGAGGGCCAGGCGACGATCGCGCGCGCGCTCGTCGAGATGGGCAACTATCCGATCACGCCGATGCATACCTACATGCGGCAGGCGCAGGCGATCGGCGGCTTCGACAGTTACGCGCGGCTTGGCGAGATCAAATCGCCGACGCTCGTGATCCACGGCGATGACGACGCGATCGTGCCGGTCGCGAACGCCGACGTGCTGAACGGCGCGATCGCGGGATCGAAGCAACATATCATCGCCGATGCCGGCCACATGTTTTTCTGGGAAGCGCCCGAAGAGTCCGCGGAAGTCGCCGGCGATTTTCTCGCCGCCGTGAAATAAACGGAGGTTATCGCGATGGCATCCTATGAAACTGTCATCTACGAAGAAGTCGAGGACAAAATCTGGCGCCTCACGCTGAATCGGCCCGAGAAGCTGAATGCGCTCTCGCAGAAGCTGCTGCGCGAAGTCGATTCGGTGATGGACGAGTACGAGACCAATCCCGGCGCGAGCGTGCTGATCATCCGCGGCGCCGGCCGCGCGTTCTCCGCAGGCTACGACCTGCAAGGCACGCAGCAACCGGGCTCGGGCTTCACCGTGACCAACGATCGATTCGGGCTGAACAAGACCATCGAGCGATGGCAGCGGCTGTGGTCGATCAACAAACCGACCATCGCGCAGGTGCACGGCTTTTGCCTCGCCGGCGGCACCGAGTTCATCGGCCACTGCGATATCGTGTTCGCGAGCGAAGACGCGCAGTTCGGGCATCCCGCGGGCCGCTCGCTCGGTATCCTGCCGACGCTTTCGATGTGGCCGCTGCTGATGGGCCCGCGCAAAACCAAGGAGTACTTCTTCACCGGTGACTATATGTCGGCGAAGGAAGCGCTCGAGTGGCATCTTGTTAACCGCGTGTATCCAAAAGACAAGCTCGAGGCTGAGACGCTCGCGTACGCGCGTCGGGTCGCGATGGTGCCTGCCGAGCTGCTGACGCTGCACAAAGCCGCGGTGAATCGATATATCGAGATTCTCGGTATCCGCGCGGCTGAGCAGTCATCGGCCGATATCGATGTGATCGCGCATCAGACCGAGACGGTGCGCAACTGGATGAAGGCGAGCCGCGAGAAGGGGCTGAAGGGTGCGCTCACCGAGCGCGATCGTCCGTTCGCCAAGAAGCCGTAGCGCGCTACTCGGTCGAAGATTTCAAACTACAAGGACACTAAGGGTTTCTTTCTTGGTGTCCTTTCCTTTTTGTCCTTCGTGTTCTTAGTGGTTAGAGCGGTCTCCGATTCACCACGATCAGAGCAGCATCATCACGGCGCCGCCGGCGATGATCAGCGCGCCGCCCGCGAGTGTCGCGCGTCCCAGCGATTCCTGGAAGACCATTGCGGCGATGATCTGAGAGACGACGAAGAACACCGCAATGTAGGCGCCCATCAGGCGGCCGAAATCGAGTAGTCCCTGGTTGACCACCAAGCCGTAAACGATCAGCGCCGCGCCGCCGGCGATAATCCACCCTCGCGCGCCGAGCAGTCCCATCCTTATCAAGGCGATGCCGCCGACTTCGAGCACGGCGGCGCCAACCAAAATGACTATTGTAAGGACCACCGTCAGTTCTCCTCTCTCACCTACAAGCGATTCGCTGCGATCCTCCATCGCGCACGATCATGGCAGCCGCGGAAATGCTATTCTACGATTGCGATGCTAATTGCATCGCACTTGCACGACTGCACGAGACGCGATAACTCGCGGTCAGAAAGGACTTCTCGTGGCAACTCCTGTCGCCCGCGCGTCATTCAAGGGCGCGACCGCCGGCGGAGAAATAGCACCAGCCGGAAAATGGCTGGTGGCGGCGTCAGTCATGATCGGCACCTTCCTGTCGGTCATGGATGCGACGGTTGTAAACGTCGCGATGCCGCACATGATGGGCAGCTTCGGCCAGGACCTGCTCACGATCACCTGGGTATCGACGGCCTACTCGATCGCCGAGATCATCATGATCACGATGGCGGCGTGGTGGACCGCGGTGCTCGGCCGCAAGCGACTGTTCCTCGCCTCGATGTTCCTGTTCATCTTCGGTTCGGTGCTGGCGGGCACATCGAAGACCTTCACCCAGATGATCTTCTACCGCGTGCTGCAGGGGATCGGCGGCGGCAGCCTGATGCCCTGCTCGCAGGCGATCGCGCGCGAGACATTTCCGCCCGCCGAGCAGGGCATGGCCATGGCGATCTACAGCATGGGTGTGGTGCTCGCGCCCGCGCTGGGTCCGGTGGTGGGCGGCTGGCTGGTCGACAACTACGGCTGGCAGTGGGTCTTCTACATCAACGTGCCGTTCTGCATCGTGGGCGTGCTGATGGTGAGCGCGTTCGTTCACGATCCGCCGTACTTAAAGCGCGGCGTCACGCGTATCGACTGGGGCGGGATAGCTTTTCTCACTATCGGCCTCACCGCGACGCAGATCGTGCTCGAGCGTGGCGAGGAGGTCGATTGGTTCTCCAACAATTGGATCGTCATCGGCACGGTGATTGCCGCATTCGCGATAGTCGCGTTGATCATCTGGGAGCTGAGGAGCGAAGAGCCCGTGATCGATTTCCGGCTTTTTCGCAACGTGCCGCTCAGCGTGGGCTCGGGACTTGGTATGGTGCTCGGGTTTGCGCTCTTTGGCTCGAGCTTCCTCTTGCCGCAGTTCACCGAGAACCTGCTCAACTACCCTGCGTTCCAGGCCGGACTGGTGCTGATGCCGCGCGCGCTCACGATGTTGCTCGCGATGCCGATAGTGGGGCGGCTCTATAACCTCGTTAGTCCGCGCTCGTTGATCGGCATCGGCGTGATCGCGTTGATCGTCGCTTATTGGCAACTCGGCCACTTCACGCTCTACGTCGGATTCTTCAGCTTCCTGCCGATTCTAGTGTTATCCGGCGTCGGCATGGGCGCGTCGATGGTGACGCTTAGCACGGTCTCGCTTAGCACGATGCCGCGGGCGCTGATGACGGGAGCATCGAGTCTCTACACTCTGACGCGGCGTGAGTCGGGCAACATTGCATATGCGGCGCTCGCGACAATCCTCGCACGCCGCACCCAGGCGCATCGCTCGGACCTGGTCGAAAGCGTGCGTCGCACCAATCCGCTGTTCCGCGCGACCGATCAACAGTTCCAGAGTGTTCTTAGCAGTCACGGGATGTCGTCCGCACCGTCGCAGCGCCGCGATATCGCGATGCTCAATCAGATCGTTAACCGGCAAGCGACGATGATGGCCTACAACGACTGCTTCTGGCTCACCGTGCCGATGCTCGCCATAGTGCTGCCGTTCCTTTTCCTTCTCCCGAAGAGCGGCGTGCCGGCTGATGGCGAGGTGCACGCCGAATGAGTGCTCGCTCGCCGGTCGAAGCGCCGGTTGCCGAGCCGGCTCGCGATCGAGTATCCACGAACGAGCCCGTTCATCCAGCGCCGTTTGGCATCTCGTGGCTCAACCGCGATCTCATGTGGCTCTTCGTGCTGCGCGTCCTGCGCAGTATCTCGCAGGGCTACCTCGGCATTATCCTGCCGCTCTATCTCGTGGCTTTGGGTTACGGCGCCGAGGCGCTCGGGATTCTGCTCGCGTTTTCGGCGGTTGCGGCCGCGGGAATATCGACGCTGCCCTATTTGATGGCGGGCCGGTTGGCACAAGGGCAACGACGACGATCGCGCGCGCGGCGCCCTATCTGCCGTTCGACAATGATCCGTACGGCGCGTATGGCGCACATGTACAAGCGCCGGCGCTCGAGCTTTTCTACGCGACGCTCGCATTCGGCAGCGCGACACGCCTCGCACCGCTCGCTGAGACCGCCGCGATGCTCCCGATGGCGGGGCTGATCATCTTCGTGACGTATCGTTTGGGACGCAGGCTGTTCGGCGACACCGCCGGCGGAATCGCAGCGTTGCTGCTCTTCTTCACCAACGTTTTCAGGCGCGAGCAGGGAATGCGCGCGAGGGCGGTCGTGTTCGCGCTCGCGTTCCTCGGCCTCGCCTTCGTGCTCGAGGAAAAGCGCAACCGCACTTTATTCGCGATCGGTGCGATCGCCCTAGGAACCGCCGTGGCGTCGCATGCGATCGGCGGTGCGCTCGCCATGCTCGTCGCGGCGGGCGCATCAGTGCTCTGGCTCCGAAGCGGCGACGGCGCCGGATTTGACGCGATACTGATAGGTTTCCTGGGCGCAACATTCATTGCGCTACCAGAGGTTCTCATTGCCGAGCAGCGGCCGGTGCCATACCCGATGTCGCCGCTCCTCATATTGGCAGGGATCGCCCTGGTTGTGGCCGGCGCGTCTCGCCTTCGGGCGCGGTTGGGTGGTAACGAGGTGCTTCAATGGTCGGAGGGGTGGCCTCGTCGCGAGCGTGTTCGTCCTGATTTGGTATCGGCACGAAATAAACAATTCGATGCTCGACGGGATCGCTCCCTTGCCGCTGCTCGTCTCGTTTGCCGCTGCCGGGATGCTAGCCGCCGCAATATTTTCAATCGCGGTGGCTATCGACTCTACCGGCGCGCCGATATCGGGGAAGGCGCGAGTGTCTGAAGCGGCCCCTATGCCCACGCTCGCGGATTGCCAGCGTTGGCTGGCGGCCGGTCTTATCGCCGCGGTTATCGGCGTGATCGTGATGTGGCGCCTCGGCGAGTATCCAAGCCGTCTGCTCGTCGGCTCGGGGCTTATCGCATTCATCACGCTCTACGCGACCTACGCGCTACGCGGAATCGATCTGACTCCAGCGCGGCTCGAGGTGCTCAGCGAGTTTGCGGTGTTCGCGATGTTCCTAGCCTTCTATGCCGCCACCGCGGGCAATGATTCGAGTCCCTTCAACGCGCACATCCGACAGGCCTACTCGTTCCTTCGTGGCCATCTTTGGATTGACGCGCCCAATTACATCGAGCACGCGCAGCTCGGCGGCTACAGCTATCAGCTTCATCCATTGCTGCCGGCGTTCATCCTGATGCCGGCCGTCGCGGTGTGGGGTATGGACACCAACCAGACCGTCGCCGCAATCATCTTCGGCGCGATCGATGCTGCGCTCGCGTGGCGGATGCTCGGCCGGTTCCGGCTCGCGAACAGTGCGCGGACCTGGCTCGCGGTCTTTTTCGGCGCGGGTACGATTCTATGGTCGGAGTCAATCAACGGAGGCAGCTGGGAAGTCTCGATGGTGGTCGCGATCGCATTCACGCTGCTAGCGCTCGACGAGACCTTCGGCGCGGTGCGGCCGCTCTGGATTGGGATTTTCGCCGGGCTCGCCGCCCTCGCGCGCTATGATCTCGCCTTCGTCTGGCCGTTCTACGCTGTGCTGGTATATTGGCGCGCGCGCAAAATCCGCGATCTCGCCGGGTTCATTCCAGGCTTCGCGATCGCCGCGATCGTTTACGTCGTGTTCAACGAGCTCCGCTACCATAGCCTCTTCGACCGCGGCGTTTTCATCTTCGCGCCGCCTGGCTCGCGCCTCTTCGCGCTCGATCATTTCCCCGGAAACATCTACACGCTGCTCTTCATGGCGCCGTCGGTGAACGGAAATTTTCCGTATATCCATCCGACGTTCGGCGGACAGGCGCTGATCCTGACCAGCCCCGCGTTCGTGCTTGCGCTCCGGCCGAGCTTCAGGAAATTCGAGACTGGGATGATCGCGCTCGCGGCCCTGGTCGCGATGACTCCGAGTCTCTTTTACTTCACCAACGGTTTCTCGCAGTTCGGCACGCGGCACTACCTGCACGCGTTTCCATTTCTGCTGGTGCTGATGGCGATCGGAGTGCATCGCCGCGCCGACCAGATGACGCGGATTCTGGTCGTCGCCTCTATTCTCCTGATTGCCTTCGGCGTCTGGCACATCCGCTGGTATGGCTACGGCTGAGCGCAGCTCCGTTCGATCCATCCTCGCCTCGGCGGCTGATTTTCTCGCCTCGAGCGGAGATGCGCTCGCGCTGCGTAGCGAAGCGCTTCGCGTGAGCGCCGCGTCGATCGTCTTCGGTGCGCTCTACAGCTATCCACTTCTCCTCTGGTTAACGCGCCCGACGCTGCAAGACGATTGGGATTTCAACAGCGAACTGGACTGGGTCGCTTATCACACCGTCGCCCACTTTCATCAATTTCCGCTGTGGAATCCGTACAAGTGCGGCGGCATGGGGATGCTGGCCAATCCGCAGGCGCGCTTCCTCTCGCCGTTCTTCCTCCTCCACCTCCTGTTCGGCCCGAGCGTTGGTTCGCATCTCGAGGTCGTTCTATCGCTTGCCGCGATGTGGGCCGGCTGCTACGCGCTGGCGCGCGTGCTGCGGCTTCGTCCACTCGCCGCAGTCGCGGCAGCGACGGTGTTCGGCACCAGCTCTTGGTTTCCGATGCGCATCGGCGAGGGCCAGCTGGTGATGCTGCCCTTGGCGTACCTTCCCTGGATCCTGACATCGCTCGCAGTTGCCGCCGAGTATCGAACCTGGAGAGCCGTCGTGGTCGCGGCTGTGCTGTTCGCGGTCTCGATCGGGCAGGGCGGCACAACCGTGCTGGTCTATAGCGCGCCGTTGATCGGAATGTTCGCGATCGCTCTCACGCTCATGTATCGAAGCGCGTGGCCGCTCGCGTATCTGCTCGCGGCGGCCGTGCTGGGCGCCGGAATCGCGGCAATTAAGATGGTTCCCGCTTTTGAGCTGGTGCGGGCGCATCAGCGAGCGCCGTGGGGCGCGATGGCGGTCGGATGGCAGCGCTTTCCGGAGATCTTCCTCTGGCGCAACCAGATCCACAGGTCCGAGACCGATCGGTTTTTCATCGAATTCAGCAATTACATCTCGCCGGTCTTCATCGCGCTCGCGCTAAGCGCCATCGTGATGAATCCGCGCCACGCTTTCTCGTGGATCCTGATGGCGGCGGTGTTGGCGTTCGCGATCCGCGGCGACGACGGGGAAATCCCAATCTGGCGCTGGCTTCATCGCTTGCCAATGGGTGAGATGCTGCGCTTCAGCTCGAGAGTCGAAATCCCCTTCACGCTTTGCATCGGAATGATCGCGGCGTGCGCCGTCGACGGAGCGGTGCGGAGATTCGGCGGCTATGGGGCGGCGGTCGCGGCGATTCTTGTTGCGGCCGGCGCGATCGATTCGCTGATCGTCGGCACACCCTACCTGTGGCACTCGTTCGATCGCGCCGATCAGTTCTATGAAAGCAAGCCCTTCTTCCGGCAGGTCTTTACGATCATCGTTTTCGACCAGACCGCGATCGCCAAGCGGAACATGGGAATGGTCGCGTGTTACGAGTACACCGAGTGGCCGACCACGGCTCGTGGCTACAACCAGAAGGGCTACCTCGGCGAACAGTACATGGACGGTCCCGGCAGCGTGCGCTTGCTCGAATGGTCGCCCAATCGCCTAGGCTTCGCCGTGGAGGCGCCGGCGGCGTCCACGATGGTGGTCAATCAGAACTACGATGCGGGTTGGAAGCTCGCGCAAGGCAACGGCCAAGTCGTGAACGAGGGCGGATTGCTAGCGGTCAAGGTGCCGGCGATGACCCAGGATGTGACGCTGGTCTATCGCTCGACGGCATGGCGAGTAGGGCTCGCGATCATGATACTCAGCCTCGTCAGCGCGATGTGGCTCTGGCGCAAAAGCGAAGGGAACTTGCGCGTTCATTTGCCGTGACGCGCAGGCTAGACTATGCGCTCGAAGGCGCCAGGCATTAGCGAATGCATGCGATAATCGATCCTGCGATCATCGAGCAGTGGCTCGCGACGTGGGGTTACCTCGGCATCTTCGTCTGCGTCTTCGTCGGAAACCTGGGAGTGCCCGTCCCCGAAGAGACTGTGATGCTCGCGGCGGGATTCTTCGCAGCGCGCGAGTTGTTCAACCTCCGCTACGTTTACGTCGTGGTCTTCATGAGCGCGGTGTTCGGCGATTGCACCGGATTCGTAATCGGCCGCACGGGTGGGCAGGCGGTTATCCTGCGGCTTGGGGAGCGATTTCATTTTCTCCGCTCGCGCTACGATCGCCTGCAGGCGTTCTTCCAGGATCACGGCAGCAAGGCGGTCTTCATGGCGCGCTTCATCGCGGGCGCGCGCTTCATGGCGGGACCGATGGCGGGCGCCTGCAAGATGCCGTTTTTCCAGTTTCTCGGCTGGAACGTGCTAGGTGCGATCGTCTGGTGCTCGCTGATCGTGACGGTCGGCTACCTGCTCGGCGACGAACTCGATCGCGTCGTCGCGACGGCGCATCAGGCGACGCGATGGGTCGGGCTCGGCGCGGCTGTCGTCTTCCTTATACTTATCGTGATCTGGTGGCGGGAAAGGAGCCAGGCTGTCACGCGTCCGGAGCCATAGCGCCGTTCTGCTGGCTACGTTGCTGATACTCGCGGCGGGATGCTCGCGGCGGGGCAGGGCCCTGCACTATCTGCCCGGGTTCGTTCCGGGTTCGCAGGATGTCTTCGAATCCGTCGCGATCGCAGTTAGGCCGACGGCCTCGCGCGCGCCTGATGTGATCGTGGCGGGTGTCGTTTACGATGCGGACGGCACGCTGATCGAGCAAATTGTGGTGCACGATCTGCCGGACACGGTGAGCGATGGGATCGTGCGTGCGCTCACCGATGCGGGCTTGAAACCGGTGTTGATCGAGTCTGGCGCCGCGGTTCCCAAAGGAAGCGACTTGGTTCTCGGCTCGACTATCGAATCGGCGAGCGTCGAAAAGCGCTTCAGCGCGGAGCAGACGATCCACGGCCAGTACTTCGAGATGAATGCGTCGGTGAGGATCAAGTACGAACTGCGCGACCGCGCCGGCAAGCTGGTGTACGCGAAAGAAATCGATGGCCAGGAGCATGAACCGCCGAAACCTGTCGGTCACGAAGTCTTCCTGCCGCTCGAGACCGATCCTTACGAGTCGCTCTCGGTTGCGATGTCGCGCGCGGTGGGCGGCCTGATCGTCGATCCTGGGTTTGGCGCGCTGATGCCGCCGCTTCGGACGGGCGCGCCTCCCTAGGCGCCGAAGTTTGCGATCGCGGCGGCTTCGGTACTAGCGTCGGGGAGCAAGCGAATTCAAGCAGAGGAGGATGATAGCGATGGCGCTTCTACCTTACGTCGACGAAAGCAAGGTTCCGGAAAAGACGCGCGAAATACTCCATCGCGGAAAAGTGACGCTCAACGTTGCGCGGATGATCGCCAACTCCGACGCGGCCTTCTATCCATTCTCGATGCTCGGCAACTCGCTGCTGACGCGCGCCAAGCTCGACGGCAAGCTCCGCGAGCTCGCGATCCTGCGGACGGCTAAAGTCAGCCGCAGCGTTTACGAATGGACGCAGCACGTGCCGATTGCGAAGAGCACGGGATGCACGGACGAGCAGATCGCGGCGCTCGACAACTGGGAGGGCAGGAAGTGCTTCAATGATCTCGAGCGGCTGGTGCTGAGGTTTACCGACGAGGTCGCGCGCAACGTGAAGGGATCGCGTGAAACGCTCGACGCGTTGAAGAAGCATATCGGCACGGCCGAGATCGTCGAGCTGATTCTTTCGATCGGTTTCTGGGGGATGGTCGCGCGGGTGCTGGAGACGACCGAGGTTGACCTCGAAGACTTCGCCGGCAAGGTGGATTTGCTGAAGACATCGTTTACGCAGCGGTGATTTAATGTTTGGCTCGTCGAAATAGCAATCATATCAATCTGTCAAACGTGTTGACGAGGCGTTATCGGCGGTGGAAGGCGTGTTTCGATAGCCTCCCGACGGGTGCTACCCGGTTTGCGTGAAGCCCATCCACCCCCAGGAGGTTTTCGATCGCGTGCTGGTTCTCGCCAGCGCTGCCGCCGCATTGTTTGTCTACTTATTCGCCGGGTTCGACCATGCGTGGGAGCATCCACTCGCATTGATCGCGCTCGCCGGAATCTCCTTTCTTCTCGTGCTCGGGCCGGGCACGGTCAGAACTGCAGACTTCAGACGCTGGTCGGGTAGCGATCGGCACTCGCACGCGTTACATCCGGGATTCCACGACCGTCGACCGGGATGGTATGGAGTGGGATTGAGGCCGGTAGCGGATTACGAAAATCAGCATCGCTGGCAACAGGGCTATCGCGGGACGTTCCACGCCCAGGGCGGCGTTCCGTGGCAGGGCACTATATCGACGGAAAGCTCGGACCACGCGCTGCGCTTTGCGCGGCGAGTCTTCCGCAATCACCAACAGCCGAAACTTGCCGCCTACCTCGATGGGGCGTTTGTGGTATGAATGCTTCATACCCAAGGGACACTTCGAGCGCGGGTGGCATCCGTAGTCAAACTCACAGTCTCGTTGCCGCAAGACCTGGCTCGCGAGGCGCGCCGGATTGCACGAGGTGAAGGCCGTAGCTCCGTAATTCAGGAAGCGCTGCGCGCCGCACGGGCACAGCGAGCTATAAGCGAGTATCGAGAGATGCAGGGTTTCTGGAGCCGCAAGGCGCGTGAGAAAGGAATTCTGACCGAGCGCGATCTCAGACGGTGCCTCCGCGATTGAGGGTCGTGTTCGACACCAACATCCTCGTTTCGGCATTCGTTTTCCCGGGTTCTGCAGCGGACCGCGCCTTGAGCCGCGTTCTCTCGGGCGGTGCAGACAACCTGCCGCTATCGGATGCACCGCTGGACGAATTGCTGACAGTTATGGCGAAGAAGTTCGCGCGCGATGCTGAGGCCCTCTCGCGACTAGCTATTTTTCTGGCTGACAACTCTGAGCACGCGCAGCCAAGCTTAAAGGTTTCGGTTCTGGCAGACGACCCAGACAATCGAGTCCTTCGGATGCGCGGTTACGGGTCGGGCTGACGCGATCGTTACTGGCGACAAGAAGATACTGGCGCTGAGGAACTTCGAGAACAGACCAATTCTTAGCCCAAGGTCGTACCTGACCAGGACGTAGCGAGTATCGCGTCCGACTCCCTGCCTGAAGGCGACTTCAGCCTTCGCTTATTTTCGCTTGCGGGATTCTTCGCGCCTCCGCAGATCGACGCGGCGGATTTTGCCGCTCACCGTTTTCGGCAGCTCGTCCATGAATTCGATCTCGCGCGGATACTTATAGGGCGCCGTGATCGCCTTGCAGTGCTCCTGAAGCTGGCGGATGAGCTGATCGTCGCGCGCAACGCCCGCCTTCAGCCGCACGAATGCCTTGACGATCGCGCCGCGCTCTTGGTCAGGGCTCGCGACCACCGCAGATTCCACCACGGCGGGATGCTCGAGCAGGGCGCTCTCGACCTCGAACGGTCCGATCCGGTAGCCGGCCGAGATGATCACGTCGTCGGCACGTCCGACGAACCAGAGATAGCCATCGCTGTCCCGCGTCGCCTGGTCGCCGGTGAGATACCAATCGCCGCGGAAGACGTTCGCCGTCTCCTCCGGATTTTTCCAGTACTCGAGAAAGAGCGAAGGCGGCCGCTCCGCTTTGACGCGAACCGCGATCTCGCCGGTCTCGTCGGATGCGGTCTCGTTCATGTTCTCGTCGATGACATGGACGTCGTGACCGGGGAACGGCAGGCCCATCGAGCCTGGCTTGATTTCCATCCCGGGCGCGTTGGCAGCGAGGATAATCGTCTCGGTCTGGCCGTAGCCGTCATGAATCGTGAGATCTGTACGCTCGCGCCATACTCCGATCACTTCGGGATTGAGAGGCTCACCGGCGCCCGTGCAATGCCGGAGCCTGTCGAGGCTGAACGCGCCAAGGTCTTCCTTGATCAGCATTCGATACTCGGTCGGCGGCGCGCAGAAAGTCGTGATGCCGTAGCGCTGGATGAGTTCGAGCTCACGCCGCGGCTCGAAGCGGCCGTTGTACATGAAGGTCGTGACGCCGTTCATCCAGGGGCCGAACAGCACGCCGTACGCGGCCTTGGCCCATCCCGTGTCGGATGTCGTCCAGTGACGATCACCTTCGGTGAGTCCAAGCCAGTTCTTGCCGGTGTATTGATGGCTCCAGGTGTAGGCGTGACTGTGCAGCACGGCTTTCGGCTCGCGCGTCGTCCCAGACGTGTAGTAGCAGATGGCAGGGTCGCTCGATTTGGTCGGGGCGAGGCGGTAGTCGGGTGACGCCGCGAGCATCGCCTCGGGCAGTCCCGTCCATCCGGTGCGATTGCTGCCCGCGATCAGATAGTGGCGGAGGCTGGGGCATTCCTTTTTCAGGTCCGCGACCATCGTGGCGAGCTCGACCGGCGCGATAATCGCGCGTGCACCGGAATGATTGGCGCGATAGACGAGGTCCTTCTCGCGGAGCATCGCCGTGCACGGAATCACGAGCGCGCCGAGCTTGAGCGCGCCGATATAGGCGGCCTGCCAAAGCGTGATGCGCGGCAGCACCAGCATGATTGGATCGCCGCGGCGGATCCCGATGCCCTCGAGCACGTTGGCAATCCGATTCGACTGCTCGCGGAGGTCGGCGAAGGTGAGGCGTGCGCGGCGGCCCTCGGAATCTTCCCACAGCAGCGCGACGCGATTTGGATCGGCGGCGAAGTGATCGATCGTGGCGCCGAAGTTGAATTGCTCGGGGACCTGCCAGTGAAAGTCTGCGTAAGCGCGATGATACTTCGCGAGCGATTCGTTCATGACCGATGGTTGGTGCGCGCGGATTTCTCGACCGGCGCCTGAGAACGCTTGGCCGCGGCCTTGATGTACTTGACCGTGATCGGCGAGAGGTCGTCGCGCTCGACGCGGACGTCGATGATGGCGAACGATTTGCCGCCATGCGCGGCCTCGAGCGCGCGCGCGAGCTCGTGCTCGTCATAGACCTCGAATCCCGCGCCGCCCCAGGCGCGCGCGAGCTTGGCGTAGGGCCAAGGTGGAATTTCGAGCAGGTCGGCGCGCTCGGCGATCGGGCGAAAGATGCCCCATCCGCCGTTGTTGATCACGATCACGATCGGATTGACGCCCTTGGCCGGCGCCTGCGCGATCTCGGGACCAGTCATCTGAAAGCCGCCGTCGCCACATAACACCAGGGGACGAAGACCGCCGCCGAGCTGCGCGCCGATCGCGGCCGGCACGGCGAATCCCATCGAGGCGTAAAAGCCCTGCGCCAGGTATGCGCTCGAATGCGGCACGCGCACGTCGAGTCCACCGAACAGCATGTCGCCGGACTCGGCCACGACCAGGTAGTCATGATGGTCGGCGAGAAACTGGTTCACAGTGGCGAGAATCTGGCCGACCTTGATCGGTTTGCCGTCGCGCGTGGCGATCTCGCGCAGGTTGTCGGCGTATTGCACGCGCTCGCTGTGGCGGCGGATTTTTTCGCGCAGCAGCGCGCGGACGAAATCGCGCACGGCGACGTCGGTGTAGGTGTGAAACTTGACGTCCACCTTGCGATCGACCGACCACACCGTCCGCTCCTGGATCACACGCGGTGGCCGGTTGCCGAAATTCATGTCGGTCTTGAGGCATCCGAGGTTGAGCACGAAGTCGGCCTCGTCCATGCGCGCGACGATTGAAGGCGGGCTGATCGGCCCGATATGCACGCCCATGTAGAGCGGATGATTCATCGGAAAGGCGCCCTTGCCGAGAACGGTCGTGAACACCGGTGCGCCCATCTTCTCCGCCAGCTCGACCAGTTCGCGCGAGACCTTGTAGCGATGAATCTCGATGCCCGCGATGAGGACCGGCTTGCGGCTTTCGTTGAACATCGCAGCGGTCTCGTTTGCGGCCTCATCAACCTTGCGCGCGTCCGACTCCTGAAAATGCAGATGGCCGTCCCATTCGATGAGTTCCTCGGGAACCTCGATCTGACGGCCGACCATGTCGCGATGAATCTCGATATAGCCGGGGCGCTGCTCGGCCCAGATGGTCGTGACGACGCGATGCAGCTCCTGCGCGGCGGAGCGGGGGTCAGTGAGCACGGCGGAGGCGCAAGTGACTTCGTTGTAGATGCGATGCTGCGATTCGATCTCGCGCGCCTGGTGATGGATGAGCGTGCCGAGCTTGCGCTCCTCTTCACCGGGGCCGCCAGAGAAAATCAGTAGCGGCACGCGCTCGGAGAAGGAACCGGCGACGGGGTTCACCATGTTGTGGCCGCCCGCGCCGTAGGTGACGCATACGACACCGATCTTGCCTGTGGCCCGCGCGTAGCCGTCGGCCGCGAATCCGACGCCGGGCTCGTGGGAGAGGGTGATGATCTTGAGGCCGTGCTTACGGCCGAGCGCGAAGAAGAGCTTCAGTGCCAGGTCACCCGGGATGCCGAAGACGTGCGTAGTGCCGATCTTGCGCAGGTAGGCAACCAGGAAATCGCCGAGCAACATATGCCTCTTCAAAGGCAGAACCTCCACTTCCCTCACAATCCTAGCAGAACGAGGCGTTAGAGCGCGCCCGCCGGTGTGATAACTTCCGGGCATCGCTGTGCTAGGATAATCGCGAGGCCGACCTCTGATGTTCCGCTCCTTCCTCCGAATGCAACTGCTCAGGCCGCTCGAGCTGCGCAAGATGGTCATGTACCTGCCGCAGTTCGCTCGGGTCTTCTACCGGCTGATGAACGATCGGCGAGTCTCGATCCTGCCCAAGCTGGTGCCCGTGATGGCGGTGTTGCTGATGCTGACGCCGCCCGCGCTCGAGCTCGACATGATTCCGATCATCGGCGAGCTGGACTTCCTGCTGGTAGCGTTCCTCGCGCTCAAGATATTCGTCTGGCTCTGCCCGCCCGACATCGTACGCGAGCACGTCAGCGCGATTGCGCACGGCGAATAGCCCGAGATGCGCCCGCGGATAATCGTCTTCGGACTGATTGCGATCGCGATCGCCTTTTTGATCGCGCTCGGTGTGCTCGACACGCTGCTGGTCGATTACCTTTGGTACGGCACGCTGGGCTTCTCGGAGGTTTTCACCACGACCGTCGGCGCCGAGGTGGGAATCTTCGGCATTGCTTGGGTAATCACCTTTATTCTCACCGCCGGCAGTGGCCTGCTCGCGATCAAGTGGAGCCGCGAGCGGCTTCGCGTCGTGCGGCGCGCCGACGAGATGGTCGAGGTCAACCTGCCGGAGCTGATCCGTGCGCTCGGCGACCGCGTGCCGTGGCGGCTGATCGTAGTTGTGGGCTCGGCAGTGCTCGCGCTCTTTGCGGCGCAGGGCGAGGCCTCGAGCTGGGATATCTATCTCAAGGGCATCTACTCGGTGCCATTCGGGATAATCGACCCGGCTTACGGCCGTGACGTTGGGTTCTACGTCTTCACGCTGCCGCTGCTCGAAGAACTCCGCGATCTCTTTCTGATGCTGATCTTCCTGGTCGGCGCGGTGACGGTCGCGGTTTACTGGGCGCGCGGCTCGATTGATTTCCGCGAATCGCCGCCGCGCGTGTCGTCTGCTGCCGGGTCGCATCTCTCGGTTCTGCTCGCGTTCTTTTTCATCCAGCGCGCGTACAGCTACTGGCTCTCACGCTTCGGCTTACTGCTCCACACCAACGGGGTGGTGTTCGGACTACGCTACGTCGATCGAATCTTGTGGGAACCCGGCTTCTGGCTGCTCGTCGTGCTCGCGTTGATTGCCGCCGCGCTCTGCTTCTCGAACGTGCGGAGCGCGGGCCTTAGGCTGCCGGTGACGGCGTTCATAATCGTATTCGGACCGGCGATCATCCTGAATTTCATTCAGCCGGTGATCGAGCGGCTATGGGTAAAGCCCGACGAGCTGCGTATTGAGAAGCCCTACCTTGTGCGCAATATCCAGGCGACGCGCCACGCCTACAAGCTCGACGGCTTCGACGTGAAGCCCTTCGCGGGTAAGAACAATCTGACTCCCGCCGCGCTCGAGGAGGACTCGCCGACCGTCAAGAACATCCGGCTCTGGGATCCGCGGCCGCTGATTGACACCTACCGGCAGCTCCAGGAAATCCGCCTCTACTACAACTTCCAGGACGTCGATATCGACCGTTACTGGATTAACGGAAAGTACACCGAGGTGATGCTCTCGGCGCGCGAAATGAATATCGACGCGCTGCCCGACAATGCACAGACCTGGGTCAACCAGCATCTAAAGTTCACGCATGGCGCGGGCCTCGCAATGAGCCCGGTCAACGAGAAGGATTCCGAGGGCCTGCCGATCTTCTTCGTCAAGGATATTCCGGCGGTCTCAGACGTAGGGCTCAATATCACGCAGCCTGGTATCTACTTCGGTCAGGCGCGCGACAACTACGCGGTGGTCGATTCGGCGACGCCGGAGTTCGACTATCCGCGCGGGGCCGATAACGTCTTCAACTACTACAACGGCAGCGGCGGCGTGCCGATCCATGGGTTGCTGCGGCGCCTGCTCTTCAGCATTTACTACAAGGACATCAACCTGCTGGTCACCGAGAATATCGTGCCGAAGAGCAAAATCATGATTCGGCGCAATATCATCGACCGCATCAAGTACCTTGCGCCGTTCTTGAGCGTGGACAGCGATCCTTACGTCGTCATTCACGACGGGCACCTGGTCTGGATCGTCGATGCTTACACCACGAGCGATCACTATCCGTACTCGCAGCGCAGCGACATCGGCATCAACTACATCCGCAATTCGGTGAAAGTCGTGATTGACGCCTACACCGGCGCGACCACCTACTTTGTCGCCGATCCCGACGATGCGATCATCAAAACGTGGGAGCGAATCTTCCCGACGCTTTTCCGACCATTGTCCGACATGCCCGCCGACCTGCACGCGCATATCCGCTATCCCGAGGACTTCTTCCTCATCCAGGCGGACATCTATCGCACCTATCACATGACCGACCCGCAGGTGTTCTATAACCGCGAGGACTTGTGGGGATTTCCGCGCGAGAACTACGGCGGCCAGACAGTGCAGATGCAACCCTACTACGTCATCATGCGGCTGCCCGGCGAGACCAACGCCGAGTACATCCTTATGCTGCCGATGGTGCCGCAGGGGCGCGACAACATGATTTCGTGGCTTGCGGCGCGATGCGACGGCGCAGACTATGGTCACTTGTTTGAGTACTCGTTCTCCAAGGACAAGCTCTATTACGGACCGTATCAGCTCCAGGCGCGAATCAATCAGAGTCCGGAAATATCGCGGCAACTTTCGCTCTGGAACCAGATGGGCTCGAAGGTGCTGCTCGGCAACCTGCTCGTGATTCCGATCCAGGACGCGCTGCTGTACGTCGAGCCGCTCTACATCCGCGCCGAGAACGGGCAACTTCCAGAATTGCAGCGCGTGATTGCGGCCTACAGCGATCGCGTCGTAATGGGTGATACTCTCGACCTGACCCTCGCCTCACTCTTCCCCAACGAGATACCGACCGCGCCTGCCCTCGCGCAGGCGGCGACTGTGGCGACGAAGCTCGCGCCGGCTGCAGGGCAGCCTCCGCCGGGCGCAGCGAAGTCGGGGTTCGATCAAGCCGTGAACGATTACAATCGCGCGATGGCCGCGCTGAAAGACGGCAACTGGCAGGAGTTCGGCAACGAGATGCAAAAGCTCGGGCAGGCACTTGGGTCAGCGCCCGACGCGACGCATCCATAGAGAGCGAAGCGCGGGCTGGCCGCGCTGCAAATGGGGATGGTTCATACACCGCACGCGCGGGCGCGCACGGCAGCGGCCGATCGCGACGCCGGCACTCGCGAACTCGACCATCAGATTGAGATGCTCGCGAGCACCCGTGTACGCGCGACTTGAGCCGAGGCAGCGGTTATCAGGTGTCGCGTCGGCGGCCTCGAGACGATTGCACGTAAGCCAAAGTGGCGATTCCAGATGGGATTCGCAGACGGCGAGGGCGTCGCGGCGCTCGATGCAGCCGCGCTGAACCACCCGCGCTCCAGGATTCCCACGAACCGACGCGAGTCGCGCTCACGCCTAAACAGCTCGCGCAGTTACAACTGAACTCGACCACAGCACTCAAATCTTTGCCGCTGCATCGTTCGATCGCGACGCAAATGCGAGTGTTGTTCTGATCGCACCCGCGCAGCGGCCTCGATCGGAACTTGAAGCTTCACTTGAACTCACGCTCATGGCTGCGGGTGCCCTTTGCCGACTGAATCTCGAAGCCGAGACCGTCGAGCGGCGAGCGCTGTTGCAGCGCTGGCGCTCAGGATGTTCGCGACGGTTGACGAAGAGCGGGTGCGAATCGCACTTGACCTTCACGATGATCAGGCGCAACTGCTGGCCGCCGCCGAGATCGCGCTCGAAGGCGGCCGAGCAGGCACGCATGATTTTGAAGCAGGTGGAAACGGAACTCAGGCGGTGAACACGCGAGCTCAGACCCGCGAGCCGCGGGACAGCGTCGCTCGCGGGGCAAATCGAACGCCTCGCTGGTGCAGGCATTGTGGCCCCTTTCATACCAGGTCCCGGCGCCGATCGGACGACCCGACCAGTGCAACAACTTTGTTACCAGCTAACCCGCGAAGCGTTATCAAATGTTATCCGCCACGCACATGCGCATTCCGTAGAGGTTAGAATTGATCTCTCGGCGGGGGTTGCACGCGTGTCCGTCGCCGACGATGGGTGCGGCATACACCCGGCCTCCGCCAGCAAAGGCAACGGTCTCGCGGGCCTTCGCGAGCGCGTCGAATTGATGGTAGGAAGGTTAAGGATCGAATCCATCACAAACGGTACTACCGTGACAGCCGAGATTCCGGAGCCCTCCGTGCCGTGAACAGCCACGAGCGTATCCGCGTGCTGTTGACCGACGACCACCGTATCCTGCGCGAGGCGCTGCGCATGGTGCTCCCGTCGGATTGCGACATCGTGGGTGAGGCCGCCAGCGGCCAAGCGGCGGTCGCGATGGCGACGCAACTCCGCCCGCAAGTCGTGGTGCTCGACGTCGGGATGCCGGGGCTGGGCGGGCTCGCCGCCGCGCATCGAATCAGCAGAGACGCGCCTGCGTGCAAGGTGCTCATCCTCAGCCAATACGACGACGAAGAATATGTTATCGAGGCGCTCGGCGAGACGGGAGCCGCCGGTTACCTCCCAAGACTGAAGCCGCATCCGAGCTGCTCGCCGCAGTGCGTGCGGGGCATTCCGGGACCCGATAGCTAAGCCCCTCGATCGCGCCGATCGTTCTGGCCGGCTGCGCAATCCCGGCCGCCTCGATTCGGGTAGCGGCGTGCGTCTGACACGTCGTGAGCGCGAGGTCCCGAGGCTCATCGGCGAGAGTGCGACCACCAAGGAAGTCGCCCAACGCCCTCGGCATCAGCCCCAAGACCGCGCAGGTGCATGGCGAGAACCTGAAGCAGAAGCTCGACCTGCGCTCGACCGCCGCGATGGTCGGCTACGCAATCAAGCACAAGTTCATCCGCATCGACTGACTCGCAATCTGAACGTCGGTCCAAAACGACCGTTCAGGATTCTTGGACTACCCCGGTGTCGATGTGCTAGTAGCGTTATTAGACGGTTTGCCGTCAGGGCATCGCGCCCGAGGAGAAAAAGCCATGGAGCGAAGGGGAGTACATCATATCGGGCTTGCGACTCTCGACATCGATCGCACGATCGAGTTCTACACCAAGAAACTGGGCATGGACGTCGGATGGTGCGACATAATCGAGATGCCTGACGGCGGCAAGATCAAGCACGTATTCTTCGATACCGGTGACGGCACCTTCATGGCCTTCATGTGCCCCGATAACGTGAAGGGCATCCCGCAAGAGTGGGCGACCGATATCAACAGCGCGCAGGGATTGCCCGGCGCCTTCTATCATTTCGCGCTCTACTGCGAGAACGTCGAGGCGCTCGCCAAAAAGCGCGAGGAGCTGCTCGGGCGCGGCGTCGATGTGACTGCGATCCTCGACCACGAGTGGTGCCATTCGATTTACTTCCGCGATCCCAACGGCCTCCTGCTCGAGTATTGTGCGACGGTCCGCCCCTTCACGGCTAAGGACAAGGAAATGAAGCATCACGATCAACCGGGCTTCATGACGAAGGATCCCGCGGCGCTGAAACATGCGAACAAGATCATGTTTGGGCCGCCGCCGAATGTGACTCCGTCGCGAAATCCCGTCTGAGAACGAACTATCTACGGAATGCCGAAAGCGGCCGCAATTGCGGCCGCTTTTCTTTTGCCCGCGTCTGTCGCATTGTTCGCCGAGCGACACCTTCAACGCTGGAGAGTTTCTATGGCCGAGATGGGAGTGTTCGAAGTGATGTACACGGCGCGCGCGCTGCGCCGTTTCAAGCCCGACCCTGTTCCCGATGACGTGATCACCAACGTGCTCGACGCCGCGATTCGCGCCCCCACCGGCAGCAACGAGCAGGGCTGGCAGTTCATCGTGATCAAGGACGCCGCGCAGCGAAAGAAAATCGGCGACGTTTACCGCAAGGGCGGCCAGATCCTGATGGCCTTGTACGCCAATCGGACCAAGCCGGAGCACATGCCGCAGAAGCAGTTCGACAAGCTTATGGCATCGGCGATGTACCTGATCGATCACATGGGCGACGCGCCCGTGCTGCTGCTCGCGTGCCTCCAGCAGGCCGCGCCTTCCGGACCGCCGCCACAGCTTCCGCCCGAGGCCGCGGCCGCGCTGAAGAACCTCGGCCGCATGTCCGGCTCGAGCATCTACCCCGCGGTGCAGAACGTGATCCTGGCGTGCCGCGCCTTCGGCCTCGGTACCTGCCTGACCACGATACACATGTTCTACGAGGACGAGGTGAAGCAGGCGCTTGGTCTTCCGCCCGAGGTGCAGACCTATGCGCTGCTGCCGATCGGATATCCGAGCGACAAGTTCGGGCCGATCAGGCGCCGCCCGCTGTCAGAGGTGGTTCACCTCGACCGCTGGAATAATCACTGGAAGGGCTGATTCGTGGATGCCCGCGGCGCTGCTGGGCGTTGCGGGCATCTTCAAACAATCACTTAGCTTTGGCGTGAAGGTCCTGCGCGACACGGCCTGAGGTGCGCTTGATCTGGCCTCCGACCTTCAGGGCAGCTAGGCTCGTAATCTGGCCAACTTGGCCATTTTGCTCGTGCTATGGTGAAGGTGAACATACTGGAAGCAAAGAATCGCCTCTCCAAATTGATTCACGCCGCCCTGGCGGGTGAGGAAGTGATTATCGCGAACCGCGGTGAACCTGTCGCGAGGCTCGTCCCAACGCTCGGGCTCCAAAATAAACCCGGTTTGGGGAGCGCTCGGCCCATTCTTGATTGGCTTGCGGCAAATCCGCTCCCTCCTTACCTGCGTCGGACAGCTAAAGAGATCGACACGGCCATCGCCGCGGAGCGGACTGGGTGGGATTAATCCATCTTCATTCCTGCCTGGTTATTTATCTCGCAGAGAATCATCCATCGTGGGCCGAGAGAGTCAGGCGCGCGATGAATCGTGCTGGCAGCGCTCAGTTCGCATCTCTCCGTTGGTCAAACTCGAATGCCTGATTGATCCAATCAAGCGCGCTGATCAGGTATCGGAGCGCGTCTTCAGTGAACTGTTCGATTTGCTAGTTCCGCTTGCGATGCCAGAGCAGGTTTACCCTCAGGCGGCTAATCTTCGGGCGCGAAGCGGACTCAAGACACCCGACGCGCTGCACCTGGCCTGCGCGCAGCATCACCGATGCGAGGCGCTTTGGACCAATGACGATCGGTTGACCCGTATCTCGCGCGGGCTCGCGCGAAACATACTGAGTAAATCAGCATGAACAAAGCGCAATAGCGGCGGCGGCTTCATTTCGCTTCGGCGTGAAGGTCCTGCGCGACGCGGCCGGCGATGTGCTTCACCTGGTCGCACTGCGACTCGAGCACCGCCAGCGCTGCTGGGTCTGAACTCGATCGAAGCCGGTATTGATCCGCGGCGTGTACGAAGTTCTCGTACGCCGTCAGCATCTTGTTGAAGTCCTTGTGCGAGTTGAGCGATGTCTCGCGCGGCGTCGAGGCCGAGAACGCACTCGCCTTGTTGTAGGCGTAATAGAACTCGCCCATCTCCTCCGCGGTGACGACGTGGTCGCCGATCCTGAAATCGTGGCGGCAATAGTCGGCGAGCTTATCGCACATGTCGCTGATGAGCTGGAGGTTCGCGGTCATCTCGTGATCGTAATTCGACGAGTAGCATCCGGCTGCGAGCAGGAGTGCCGCGATCAAGCAAAAAAATGCGGGCCGACGTGCGCCGGCCCGCGCGCTATCGAGTAACAATCGATGGCGCCCGTTTCAGCCGAGGTGTTGCTTGAAAAACGCGATGGTCTTGGCCCAGGCTTCCTTCGAATGCGTCGGATGAAATGAAGGGCGCTCGTCGCACATAAACCCGTGATCTGCGTCGGGGTAAAGCACGACCTCCGCGGGTTTGCCGGCTTTGCGCAGCGCATCGCGAAACGTGTCCACTTCCTCGATCGGAATGAACGCGTCCTTGCCGCCGAAGAACGCGAGCACGGGCGCCTTTAGTCCTTCGACGTATTCGATCGGCGCCTTCACTTCGGGCTGACGCGACTTGACCATTCCGCCGCCGTAGTAGGGCGCCGCCGCTTTTACGTCGGAGTTGCGGCATGCGGTCAGGAAGCTGATCCGCCCGCCCATGCAGAATCCCACAGTGCCGAACGCGGGCTTCACTTCCCTCTGCGTCTTCAGATACGCGATAGCGGCGCCCATGTCGGCCACCACCTGATCGTCGTTCAACGAGCCCATGAGGCGGAACGCGCCCTGGAGGTCGTTGTAGCCAACGACATTGTTGGGCTGGCGAAAATACAGATTCGGCGCTAGCGCGACGAAGCCCTCGGCCGCGAAGCGGTCGGTGATCTTACGGATATGGTCGTTCAGCCCGAAGGCTTCCATGAAGACGAGCAGCGCGGGATATGGGCCTCCGATTGCGGGCCGGGCCAGATGCGCGGGCATCTTTTCCGCTCCGCTCGGTACCGAAATTTCCTGTGAGACGACTTCCATGCTGGGACCTCCATCGGCTCTTCGGAGCCGGTTGAATCAGCGGCAGGCCGGCGCGCCTTGCAACCCGCGACGCCCGCCGCGAGGGGACCAACGATCCTTCTCGCACACATCGATGTTGCGCTCAAGGCGGGTCCCGCCCTGAGCCATCTCGCGCGCGCCTGCCTCGCGCCGCTACACTGTCCCGCATCCGCCGCGCCGGCGGTTAAGCTCCGATGTTTCCGCTTCGCGATAACGCCGCTCCCCGCCGGCTCACGCTCGTCAACATGATGTTGATTGCGGCCAATGTCGCGGTCTTCTTCTATGAAGCCTCACTCGGTCCGGCGGTCGAGCCGTTCATCGAGAGTTATGCGCTAGTGCCGGCGGCGCTCACCGCGGCGTTTCATGGCGGCTCAGCCGCCATGCTCGCCCCGTCGCGGCTCTGGCCGCTCGCGACTATCTTCACCGCGATGTTCCTGCATGGCGGCTTCTGGCACATCGCGGGCAACATGCTTTACCTCTTCATCTTCGGCGCGGCGGTCGAGTGGCGGATGGGCCCGTTCCGCTACCTGCTCTTCTATTTCTTCTCCGGAACCGCGGCCGCGTTCGCGACTGTGCTGATAACGCCCGGCTCGGCTGTGCCCGTAATCGGCGCGAGCGGTGCGATCGCGGGCGTGCTGGGCGCGTACTTCATTTTCTTCCCGCGCGGCAAGATTCTCACGATCCTGCCGATCTTCATCTTCATCCAGTTCATCGAAGTGCCCGCCGTGCTCTACCTGCTGCTCTGGTTCGGCGTGCAGCTCTGCTCGGGCCTCAGTGAAGGGAGCCGCGGCGCGATGATGGGGGGAGTCGCATGGTGGGCGCACGTTGGAGGATTTCTGTTCGGCATCGCGCTCGCGCCGCTGATTGCCGATGAGCGTCCGCCGCGGCGGCGAATCGCGTATCGTTGATAGTTTGTTGATACGATTCTGAATAGATCGCGCGCGCGATACTTGAGATCGTTTCTCGCGGAGCGATACTCTCTTGGTCCACGGTGATGGTGGTTGTGAGGTGGTCGTGGCGGACTCGGCGGACGACATCTTAAAGCGCGTTCCCCCGCAGAATCTCGAAGCGGAGCAGTCGGTCCTCGGCGCAATACTGCTCGAGAACGAAGCGATCAACCAGGCGATCGAAATACTCACCGCCGACGATTTCTATCGCGAGGCGCATCGCCAGATTTTCATCGCGATGGTCGAGTTGTCCGACCGGAATCAGCCGGTCGACGCGATCACGCTCACCGACGCACTGAAGTCGCGCGGCACGCTGGAGAATATCGGCGGCGCTTCCTACATCGCCGAGCTTGCCGCCGCCGTTCCCACCGCGGCCAACGTTGCGTACTACGCGCGGATCGTGCGCGAGAAGGCGGTGCTCCGAAGCCTCGCGACGGTTGCGACCGATATCGCGAGCTCGGCCTACGAAGCGCCGCCCAACGTCGACGAATTCCTCGACGCCGCCGAGCATCGCATCTTCGAGATTTCAGAGCGGCGCATCCGGCCCGCGTTCCACACGATGCCGGAGCTGACTCGCGAGTCGCTGCGTATCCTCGAGCGGCTCTACGAAAAGCGCGAGCTGGTGACGGGCGTGCCGACGGGATTTATCGATCTCGATCGCGTGACCGCGGGTCTGCAGGCGTCGGATCTCATCATCATTGCGGCGCGGCCCTCGATGGGTAAAAGCGCGCTCGCGCTGAACCTCGCAGCCTATGCCGCGATGGACGCCGATCCTCCGGTGGGTGTCGCTTTCTTCTCGCTCGAAATGGCGAAGGAGCAGCTCGTGCTGCGTCTTCTATGCTCGGAGGCGCGGGTCAACAGCCAGAAGGCGAGGCAGGGATTTCTGCGCGAGCAGGATTTTCCGAAACTCGCGCAGGCAGCGGGGCGGCTCTCCGAAGCCAACATCTTTATCGATGACTCGTCGGACATGTCGCCGATCGTGCTCAAAGCCAAATGCCGCCGACTCGCGCGCGAGCGCGCCAATAACCTTGGCCTCATCGTCGTCGACTACCTGCAGCTCATGCGCTCGTCGCGGCCGGGCGAATCGCGCGAAAAAGAAATCGCGGAAATTTCGCGCTCGTTGAAGGCGCTCGCCAAGGAACTGCGCGTGCCGGTAGTCGCGCTCTCGCAGCTCAATCGCCAGGTCGAGACGCGGCCCGATCGCCGTCCGCTGCTCGCCGACCTTCGCGAGTCGGGAGCGATCGAGCAGGACGCCGACGTGATCGCATTCATCTATCGCGACGAAATGTACAATCGCAAAGACAGCAAGGAGCCGGGTGTGGCCGAACTGATCATCGCCAAGCAGCGCAACGGGCCTACCGATA
>JASHQJ010000475.1 GCA_030037595.1 Candidatus Binataceae bacterium | reverse complement strand
GTAGTGTGGCCAATTGGTGTGTATTCGGCCTGACCCGTGCCAGTGGTAATCGATCGCACCACCACCTCGCCGGTGTTGACCCCGACCCGAATCTCGATCGGCGCGCGCCCTTCGGTCTGCAGTTTTGAGCCGTAGCACCGCAACTCTTCCTGCATGCGCAACGCGGCCCACAATGCGCGCTGCGGATGGTCCTCATGCGCGACGGGCGCGCCGAACAGCGCGAAGATGCCGTCGCCTGTAGATTGCACGACGTAGCCGTCGTAGCGCTGCACCGCGTCGATCATCAGCTTGAGCGCCGGATCGATGATCGCGCGCGCCTCTTCCGGGTCGAGGTCCTGCTCGAGCTCCGTCGAGCCCTTGATGTCGGCGAACAGCGCCGTGACCGTCTTGCGCTCGCCTTCGATCCTCTCGGAAGCGTCCGAATCCGCGACTCGAATCGCGCCATCGCGCGGCTTCACCGTGGAAGTCGCAGCCGGAGAGGTCGTGATCACTGTGCCGCATTCGCCGCAGAAGCGTTTGCCGGCGGGATTATCGGCGCCGCATTTCGGACATAGGTTCGCCAATGGCGCCCCGCAATCACCGCAGAATTTCTTGCTCTCGGGATTTTCAGCTCTGCACTTCGAGCAGCGCATCCGCATGTCCCCGGCCACGAACGCCTCCAGATGGTCGCGATGTTAGTCGACGCGCTGGTTTAGGAGAATCAGCGTATTAGCTACGCGAATTGCCGAACTCGGTTAGCGCTTGAAGGGGATGGAGGCCGCGTCCAAATCTCGACAAGTCGCGCCTCGCCGCCACCCGGGCGCTCACCGATTCTCGTTGCGCCGCCATCCGCCTGCCCCCCAATCGCGCGGCAACCACGCTCACCGATTCTCGTTGCGCCGATCCGCCTGCCCCCCCAATGATGCTTCATTTCCACGTCGGATACTTCAGCCGCTCCTCATCTGGAGCGTCGTATTCCCTGCCGAGCTTCGTCTGTTTGTTGCGTTTGTCGTCTTCCCTCAGCTCGAGCATCACTTTCAGGGTCGGTAGGATTTCGTGGATGCGGCATCTACACGCTGGATCAACACACGGTCGCTTGATGAACTCCTGGACAACCCGCGTCACGTAGTCTCTGGCTAACGTCGCTCGTTGTCGTCGTGTCGAATGTTCTGGAAAAACGAGAGACGACTCTTGCTGGAGAACTGGGGGCTCACCGATTCTCGTTGCGTCGCCATCCGCCTGCCCCCCATTGGCTCTTCAGAGCGCGCCACCCCTGATTGGCCTTCCGCTCAGGAGCCCGACCTGATCTCTCGCTGGCATGGCATACTGTTTTCCCAGCTTCGTGCTGCGGTCTGTTCGCTCCCGCTCTCTTAGCCGTATCATCAGGTCTGCCACCGGCATCAGCCTGTGAATCCTACACCGGCACCCAGGATCCAGACACGGATTGGCGATGAAGAATTGAATGGCCTCGGCAACTGACGCCCTAAGTTCCTGAAAATCGGCGTCTGGAGGGGTGGAGGGGAACGCTGGTTACCGGGTCGTGCAGCTCGGTCGAAGCAGGACCACCCCAGCGACCAGGACCTTGCCGTTGCCGAGCACCGTCGCCGTGCAGAAGTCGCGCAACGTTGAGCGTGGGCGTCTGGCTCGGCGGCGCGAAGCTATTGGTCGTCGGGTCGTACAGCTCCGTGACTTGTGTACTCCGCTTCGGATAACCGAGAGCCGCCGATTTCATCTGTATTCTTATCTACGCCTTTTTGGTAAGGCCGAGTGGCGAAAAAACTCCGGTTGTCAATTCCTAAAACGGACCGGGTCGCCACTTTCAAATCTTGGATGTGAGGGTCAGCTATGGGAGATGCCAATGGGAAGCCCATCCGTTTGTCACCACGCGATCCCGACAATTCTCTTACTGGCGCAAAGAAACACGAGTCCGAGGGGCTCTCCAAGGAGGCTGATGCCAAGAAGGAAGCGGATGATGCCGCCACTGACATTCGAGAAGCGGAGAGGCTCGAGCGGGAGGCAGCGGCCGCTGACCAGATCGGAAATGATGACGGAGCCGCAAACCTAAGGCGCCAAGCCGAGACTCGGCGCAAGGCCGCAGAGACCAAGCGTGACCAGGAGAAGACTGACAAAGAGGACGCTAAGAGCGAGTTCGCAAAGGCGGCGCGCGACTATCCCACAGCGATCTCCTGGTTGGGTGCGGCCGTCGACAACGACGAGGACAAGGTCGACGCTTCCAAGGCCAAACCCCACGAAACACGGGAGCGAGCGTTGCAAAGGGCCATACTAGCGCACATCGCGCGGGCGGAGGCTAAGGAGGCCATGGCGCGAGCGATAACCAAGGCGAACCCCGACGGTCTAACGCCGGAGCAAGCTAAGCAGGTCGCCGACGCCAAGCAGGGAAGCAAAGACGACTACAAAGCGGCAGCTGACCACGCCGCTGAAGTTGGAGATATTAACAAATCGGACAAGACGACCAGCGACGACGGGCCGGAAGCTGCCTACTGGTACGGCAAGGAAGCTGTCTTTCGCGCTTTGGCGGGCGATTCCAAGGGAGCTGCAGACGCACGCAAGAAGGTTCAGGACGTCCAGGCTCGCCGGTGAAGAGGTTCCCGATGACGCGGCCAAGGTGAGAAAACCATGTCAGACGCAATAGATCGAGAACACGAGAGATCCGAGGAGGAGGAACGCAAGGCGGAGCGGGCAGAGGCGGACGCGAAGAGTAAGGAAACCTCACTGGATAAGGCCGGCGCCAAAGCAGATTTCGAAAAGGCGCGAACAACCTCGCTGGAAGCCGCTAGGCATCGAGAGGAGGAGTGTCGTCTAATCAAGGACGAAGTCAGCCGGGCGAAGGACGCACTCGAAGCAGCCGAGAAGGCGCTCAAAGCAAACGCGGCGGACACCACGTTACAAAAAAAAGTTAGCGATGCGGCCAAAGCGTTGGAGGGCTGGCTCAGACGCGGAGTCGCTGCACACGCCGCGGCTGCCGACGATTATGACAGGGCGAATCGCTGCCAGGAAAAGGCTCCGTCCGGAAAGAAGGGTGCCGACTTTGCCAACGACTCCTCGGAAATACAGCGGCATCGCGAGAAGGCTCAGGAACATCTGAAAACGGCAGGGCATTGGTGCGAATGGATCGCTCGCGTGAATATTGAGCATCCCGACAAGCTCGCGGACTATGATGAGGCCACCAAATGGCTTCAAAAGGCACTCCTGTACCAAGGCTTAATCGACGACGCCAACGGTGTTGACGACATCAACCGAATTGAGGACAAGATCCACGATGTGGCTGTGGCCAAAGAGGCGGCTAAGAAAAAGGGACAGAAGTGAGGAATAGACGCTGGGGTAAGTTGGCGGGACTCGTACAAGAGGGAGCCGAACGTCGATCTGCTATCGAGTATCAAAATTTACCCAGTTGCGAAGAGTTCACCGCGGGCGTGCTCGGAAAGAATGCTGAATCATCAACCAATCTTTTTTTGCAATCTACCTTTGGCAGCCCCTTGCTCCAGAGCCCTTGTCAGACCTCTTTCGAAATATTCGGTTTCCCAAAAGTCTGGGTCATAGGGCCTGTCCCCAAGCATACAGACCTTTTCGACTCGACCCAGTCCGTCCTCCGAGATGATGATCCAGAAAGAGAAATCGAATTTCAAAATGAATCTTGCAAAATACCGGGTCGCTGCTCCTGGAAGGCGTGCCGGAACTGGTCGGCCCTCGGCGAACTTGGAGAGGTGGGCGCCAAAGGGGCGATCGTCGCGGAACGCGCGGAACTTTTGAGTGTTGTGGCGCGCGAAACGGCGCTGGAATCCGAAGTTGTGCAGGTCGGGGAGAGAGCCGCCGCCTTAGAAGCATATCTGGATGAAAATATTCCGGTGACGATTATCTGGCGCCAGCATGTGGCCGCAGTCGGCACGACCGCACAAGGAGAAACCTACGTCTCTTTTTAACCGGTTCTCCGGGCTTCGCGACAACGGGATCACGCTCCAGGATCTGATTCGACAGGGAGTGCTGAAGGAGAACGACACTATTGTGCTGAACCTGGCACCGCTGCGGCAGAAATGGCTCTGGCCGGAGGGGTCAAGATGGGAGCCACGCACGCCGAGCGGCTGCTGATGTGGGCGAACCCGCAAATTGAAACCGTCGCCGCGACTGCCCCGGTTTGTCCGCATTGCGCTGGCGGTATGGACTTCCTCGGGATCAAACCGGGAAGCGTTCTGGCCAAACCGACTTATGGGCCAAAGTCGATCAACCTGTATTTGCTCGGCCGGGGGGCCTCCGCAAGCGCCGGAGCTGCTTAGGTATCTGAAATATCGGGAAGGGGTGGTCGGAACACGCTGACGCTCAGGGAAGGAACTCACAATGGCATTTCACGGCGGTGCACACAGCCTCAGCGGCTCCAAACTCGTGGTTGCTCTCGACACAAGTGAGGATGGCGCGCTGGCCATAGCCAAGCGGAAGGCGAACCGGGAGATGGAAGACGGTTTCATTTTTCGGACTAATCGGAGGCAACTCATTATGCCCGAATGCAAAAAGATAGGGAAAATAATACTTAAGAATCAAGACATCACAGCTTTCGGTAACACTCCCGAGGAATGTCTTGCTGATTTTCAGGAACAATTAAACGACCTCTGTCACGACGAAAGAGAAGATAAAAACGTTCCTTGCCGCACGGGAAGATGCGCGGAGGATTCTACCGCTGACTGCGTGGACCTTGGGATCTTCATTGGTTCCATTGAGGTGGCGAGACAAAAAAAAGGAAACTATCGAATAGATTTTGAAGGAACCGTGTGGTGTAAATGCGAATGTAAGCCTGGCAAGCCTCCACGCAAGTAGGACTATATGAGGTGGACATGCCCGAATTGTCCCTGTTCTGAAAAATCCTCCCTCCTTAAGCAGCGGTTTGGAGAGGCGTAAGGGTGACCTGGTAGCCGCTTCGCCGGCTACCGATTCTCGTTGGGGCGCCAACCGCCTGCCCCCCAACGACGCTTCATTTCCACGTCGGATACTTCAGCCGCTCTTCGTCCGGAGCGTTAAATTCCTTGCCGAGCTTCGTCTGTTTGTTGTGCTGGTCGTCTTCCCTCAGTTCGAGCATTACTTCTACCGCAGGCAGTATTTCGTGGCTGCGGCATCTACACGCTGGAGCAACACACGGTCGCTTGATGAACTCCTGGACAACCCGCGTCACATAGTCTCTGGCTAATGTCGCCCGCTGCCGTGGCGTCGAATGTTCCGGAAAAGGAGAGACGAGGCGCCCCTGTTTACCCACCGCGAATGGATAGAGGGCTCTCACCGAGTTCAACTCCTGAAGGACCCGTTTGAGGGTGCAGTATGTCAGGAACTGGCAGGCATC
>JASHQJ010000474.1 GCA_030037595.1 Candidatus Binataceae bacterium | reverse complement strand
AGGCGCCGTTGGAAAAGCCGGTGATGTAGATCCGGTCGGGGTCGGCGCAATAGTGAGCTTCGAGGTTATCGATCACCGCCGAAATGAAATCGATATCGGCGCGATGACTGCGCGCCAGATCGCCCAATCCGGTTCGCTCATGCCAGAGTGCGGGGTTGGTGCAGCGCCCGCCCGCCCGATTTGGAAATGGCAGCGTGGCGTTGGGATAGGCGACAATGAATCTCTCGTGGTCGCTTTCAATATCGAAACCGGTGTATGTCTCGGCTTCTTCGGCGCTGCCTCCCGCGCCGTGCGGCATGACCACGGCGGGCACCTTGCGCCGGCCGTCGAATTCTGGGGGCACGTGAACGATATAACTGCGCGCGGCGTTGTCGATTGTAACTCGCTCCAGGTGCCGGCCGGGCACCGGCACGAGCTGAATACTAGCGGCGCGTACCGCACCGCGGCTTAACAGCACGGTGAGCCCGGCTATGATCGAGACGACTCGGGACAGACGCGTCGACATGCCAATCCTACGTTCTGTAAAACTAACACGACTAATTGTTACTTTACGGCAAGCGCGCCGAGATGCGCCCGCCGCCTTCATCTGGTAACTTTCCGGCCGAGGCGGAGGCGAAGCAAAAATGCGTATCGCGTTGCTCGGTCAGGCTGCCTTCGCGGAGAAGGCGCTCGAGGCACTGGTCGGGCACGGCGACGAAATTGTGCAGGTCCTCGCCCCCCCCGATCCGCCTTCGGGTCGGCCCGATGCACTTGCGGTAAAGGCTCGTGCGCTGAACCTGCCGCTTAGCCAGCCCAAGTCCTTCAAGAGCGACGCGGCATTCGAGCAATTCAAGTCACTGAATGCCGACCTCGCGATCTTGGCCTTCGTCACGCTGATCGTGCCCGAGCGAATCCTCTACCAACCGCGCCACAAATCGATTTGCTTTCATCCGTCGCTCCTCCCCCGCCATCGCGGCGCGAGTGCGATCAACTGGGCAATCATCGCGGGGGACGCCGAAACCGGCATCACCTGGTTCTGGCCCGACCAGGGAATCGATACCGGCCCAATCCTGCTCCAGAAGCGCGTGCCGATTGGCGGGAGCGACACGGTGGGCTCGATCTATTTCGACAAGCTCTTTCCGATGGGAATCGATTCGATGATCGAGGCGGTCGATATGATCGCGTCGGGACGCGCGCCGCGGATAGTGCAGGACGAGCGCGCTGCGACCTACGAGCCGCCGTGTCGCGACCAGCACGCGAAGGTCGATTTTGCAAAATCAGCGCGCGAGATCTTCAACCTAGTGCGCGGATGCGATCCCCAGCCCGGCTCTTACGCGAGCCTTGGTGACAAGCGCGTGCGATTTTATGACGCATCGTTCGACGCGAACTCGGGCGATGCCGCGCCGGGCACGATCACCTCGATAGACGCGTCCGGGATGCGCATTGCGCTGAATGGCGCGACGATGGTGGTCAAGCGCACGCGAATCGATCCGAGCCCGAAGAAGGTCGCGCCGGGCGAGCTCGCGGCCGCCGGTGAGATTCAAGTCGGCGCGCGCCTCAACTGAATGTCTTCTAACCAGCACAAGTGGGCGATGTTTACCGATCGCGAAGGCGCCGTGCTGTTCCCTGCCGATCCTTTACGCTACGATCTGACGTCAGCTCAGATGCGATCAGCCCGGCTCGTCTTCTTCGCGTTGCCTGCGATGAGCACGGCTTAGGGGGAAAGCTCCATGCGGCTATGCATCGGCACTTCCAAGGGAATCGTAATTCTCGATCCGGCGCGCGGTGGCACACCGCTGATGGTGCTCGCCGATCCTTCCGGCGTCTGGTGCATGGCACAGGATGCCGCCGACCCCGGCGTCATTTACGCTGGCTCGACCCAGTATATCCGCGGCAAGGGAACGCTCGCGCGATCGCTCGACGGCGGCCGAACCTGGAGCGACGTCACTCCCCCACTCGCGCGCGAAGAGGAAGTATGGGCAGTGGCCGCCTCACCGGCGGTGAAGGACCAGCTGTGGATCGGCACCTCGCATGCGCGGGTCTTCCGTAGCGACGATCGCGGTCGTAGCTTCAAGGAATCCGCCGGCTTCCTCAAGATTCCCGGGCGCGAGCGATGGACCTTCCCGCCGCCGCCGCATATTCCGCACGTGCGGTCGATCACATTCGATCCTCACGAACCTTCGATGATGTACGTGGGCGTAGAGGAGGGCGGCATCTATCGCACGCGCGATGGCGGGCTGAGCTTCGAATCACTCAACGACGGCCTCTACGATGATATCCACACGGTCGCCGTTGATCCGCTCGATTCGCGCCGCCTCTACGCGACGACCGGCGGGGGGTTCTATCTATCAACCAACGCGGGTGGCTCGTGGACGCATGTTGAGGATGGCATCAGCCGCAGCTACACGGTCCCGCTGCTGGTGCATAGCGGCGATGCCGAAACGATCATTACCGCCGCAGCGGCCGGACCGCCGCCGATGTGGGCGACTCACCCAATCGGCGCCGATGCGATGCTGTTCCGGAGCGACGATCGCGGTGCGCACTTCGAGCAGGTGCCGTTCGAACAGGGCTTCGGGCGCGGGATGCTGATGCGGCTGAAACCCGACAACGATCTCGGCGGCTTCCTCGGCGTATGCAACGACGGGATGGTCGTGCGTTCGTCGCACGATTGCCGAGCCATCGCGCCGATCGCCGAAAAGCTGCCGCCAGCCTACGACCTGGTCGCGATTCCGTAAGAGTCGCGCCTTGTGCGCGAAGACTCGCGCGTTGTGCGCGGCGTCCGCCGCGTGCGATCATCGCTCCCCGTGAATTTTAAGGCCCGCCTGCGGGCTCGCCTTCCAGCTGCAGTCTCGCTCGCGATTTTTGCCGCCGGCCTCGCGGTACTGATGGTCTCAACCATCAAGCACCACGATCGCTTCGACCAGGTCAGCATGTCGGAATTTTATGCTTGGGCGTCGGAGCTGCGCGCGGGCGGCGACCCTTGGCTCGCGGCACATGATCCCGCCTATCGCGAGATACCCGGCGTTCGCCATCTCGGGCATTGCAACTACCCGCCCGCGTTCCTCGTTGCGTTCGAGCCGCTCACGATGGTCCCGATTCGGACCGCGTACTGGATCTGGCAAGCGATTATCATCGCGAGCCTCGTCGCCGCGACGATCCTGATGACGCACGAATTGAACCCGCCCGCGGTGCACTTCTATGCGCTCGCGGTTGGCGGCGTGCTCCTCTACCCGGAAGTGTACGGAATGCTGTATGAGAGTCAGCCGACGGCAGTCCTGCTGCTGCTCGTAGTCGCGGCGTTCAGCCTCGACCGCCGCCAGCGCAGCGCGCCAGCAGGGCTCACGCTCGCGGCGTCGGCCCTGCTCAAGATGTATCCCGCGCTGGCCGGCGGCTTCTTCCTCGTACGCCGGCGATGGGCGACGATCGCCTTTGCCGTCATTTTCGCCGTTGTCGGCCTCGCGGTCACGGGTATGCATTCGATTCGCGACTTCGCCCATTTCGGCATCATCGGCTCGAGCTGGCTTTCGACCGACACTTGGCTCCGCAACGATCGCTCGATCGCGATCCTGAGCAACCTGCGCGTGCCGATCGACGCGGTCTTCGGTCCTGCGCCGCCGGTCGCGGGAATCGCGCTGTGGCTCGGGCTTACGGCCATCGCCGATGCTGCCGTGTTAAGCGCGGCCCTCTACCTGACGTATCGTGCGACGGCGACGCGCTCGCTCGATCTCGCATGTCTCGGGCTTTGGCTCGCGGCGGCGACCGTCGTCTCGCCCATCGGATGGGGTCACTACCTGCCGTTTATGATCCCATTGATCTTGGGGATGCTCGCGACACTTGCCGGCGCCGAGGAAATTGGCGCGACCGGCGCGGTCCTTTTTCTCGTGGGACTGACTGGTACGATTCTGCCGTACTACTCGGGAGCGCTTCGCCGCGTCCACATGATGTTCTTTGCGACCATCCTCGTTTATCTCGGCGCCTGTCTCATTATCGCCGACGCGAGCGGGCAAGGTGCCGTCGAATGATCTTCCATATCGCAGAGCGTGATACCTGGAACCCTGCAAAGGCTGCTGGAACCTACGCACCCGCCTCGCTCGCGCTCGAGGGCTTCATCCATTGCTCAACGCGCGAGCAGGTCGAGGAGACGGCGAACCTGTTCTACCGAGGGCGAACGGACCTCGTACTTTTACGTATTGACGAGTCTTGCCTCGATGCGCCATTAAAATTTGAAATGGCGGCCGATTCGGCGAGGCAGGGTTCGGCGCGTTTCCCCCACATCTACGGCGCGCTAAACCTCTCAGCGGTGGTCGATGTCCGGGATTTGCGATGCGATGACGACGGATCTTTCAAGATGCTATCCGACATCCTGTAGAAGTAGCATTACTGAAATAGATCATAACCTCAGGTCAGCATCGCTAACCCGCCGATTGCGCCCTCTTGCCATAAGTCGGCCAAATCAGTGCAATTTGCACAATTTGGAAAAGGGGCGTTTTTTATCGTGGCGGATATTAAGCTAACCCATCTGAAATGGGGACCGTTTCCCCTCAACCGGGAGAATATCGACTCGCTCCTCTTCCTCGAATCCCCCGGAACCTATGCTCTCGGCGCGATGACCAAAAAGGGCGTGCTCGAGATCGAGTATGTCGGCCGCGCTGACAAAAACATCAACAAGTCCCTGAAAGAGTTTATCGGGCACTACACGCATTTTGCCGTGACCAAGCACGCCTCTGTGCACGATGCCCACGAGCACGAATGCCAGCTCTACCACGACTTCGGGCCGCCCGATAATCGGTCGCATCCCCTGCCACCCGATGGCGTAGATACGAGTTGCCCGCATTGCGCCGCCGAAGCCTCGCCGTAGGCGAGCCGCGTCGCACAAGGTTCCGCCCCGCCAACCTCGGTTGGGCTTTCCTCGACAATTCCCTTCTGCAGCCCTAGCCTTTCGGCGTGCTGCGCTTCGTTTGACCGCTTTTTTTCTGCATCTGCGGCGGACGACGGTCTTGACTGGGAAGCGAAAGAAAAGCGAAGATAATGGGAAGCCGCACCATGAATGCCGTCGCCTCATTGCCACTTCACACCGACCGCCATGACGAAGAACTGGACGCCACTCGCGGCGTCGAGTTCATCGAAATGCCGGCCAAGCAGATCCTCAACCGGTGCACCAGCGCACGCATGCCGTTCCGCTGGACCATCAACCCTTACCGCGGATGCGAGTTCGGCTGCGTCTATTGCTACGCGCGCTACACCCACGAATTCCTGGACCTCAACGACCCGATGGCCTTCGAGCGCCGGATTTTCGTCAAGCGGATGGCCGCCGAGGTGCTCGCACGCACGCTCTCGCGGACGCCAATCGGATCTGACCAAATCGCGCTCGGCACAGCGACCGACCCCTACCAGCCAGCCGAGCGCAAGTATCGGCTGACGCGCTCGATACTCGAAATTTTTGCCCAGCTCGCTGGTCTCAACCTTTCGATCACGACCAAGTCGAGCCTGATCACGCGCGATCTCGACCTGCTCGCGAAGATTAACCGCCGTTCCAAGCTCTCCGTGAACTTCTCGCTGATTACGCTCGATCGGCGTCTGCAGCGCACGCTCGAACCGCGTGCGCCGCGTCCGGGCCTTCGGCTCCGCGCGCTGAACGAACTCACCCGCGCCGGGATCGCGTGCAACGTCCTGATGATGCCGATGATCCCGGGAATCACCGACGACCCGGCGCGAATCGAGCGCGTGATCCGCGCTGCGAAGTTCGCAGGAGCGCAAGGCGTATGGTGGCGTTCGCTGTTTCTTAAGCCCGCTGCCGCGCGACGCTTCATCCCGTTCGCGCGCGAGCGCTTTCCCGAGCTCGCCTGCCGAATCGACGCGTTCTATGGCAACGCCGAGTACGCCCCGCGCCAGTACGACGAGCGGATGTCGATGATCTTCGACAAGCTGCGGAAGCGTCACGGCTTTCCGCTGAGCAGCGATCGGATGGCGTCGGCGGCGCCGGCCGCGCTGATGGAGCCGCCGCGCCAGCTCACGCTTGGCATGCGATGAAATAATCAACCCATCGCAAACCCCGAAAATGACGAGGTCCGAAAATGGCGAGCATGCTCGCGGCGCGATTACTATGATGCCTGCATGACGCTCGATCCTGACTTCTGCTACCGCGCCGCCCGGGCGCGCGACGCGCGCTTCGACGGCCGCTTCTTTATCGGCGTTTCCTCGACCCGCATCTACTGCCGCCCGATCTGCACGGTGAAAACTCCCATGCGGAAGAACTGCACGTTCTATCCGAGCGCGGCCGCCGCCGAAGCCGCCGGCTACCGGCCATGCCTTCGCTGCCGCCCCGAGCTCGCGCCCGGCAACGCGAGCGTCGACGCGGCGCGCCGCCTCGCGCACGCTGCCGCCAGCCTGATCGAGGACGGTACTCTCGCTGACAGTAGTCTCGACGGACTCGCCGAGCGGCTCGGCGTGACGGATCGCCACCTGCGCCGCGTGTTCCAGGCCGAGTTCGGCGTCGCGCCCGTCGCGTTCGCACAAACGCAACGTCTCTTACTCGCGAAACGGCTCCTCACAGATACGACCGCTCCAATCACTGAGGTCGCGTTTGCCGCCGGCTTCCAGAGCCTTCGTCGCTTCAACGCGCTGTTCAAGTCGCGCTACCGCCTTTGCCCGCGAGACTTGAGGAAGAATCCGCCCGCGCCGCGATCAGCCGAGGCTCATCGTTTCGAGCTGAGTTACCGGCCGCCCTACGACTGGGATGGAATCATCGCGTTTCTCGGCGCGCGATGCGTTAACGGTGTGGAGGAGGCGACTGCATCGTCGTATCGGCGAGTCGTGCGAATCGCGCGCGATGGCAAGGAGCACACCGGCTGGATCGAAAGTGCGCCGGCAAAGCGCAAACCCGCACTTTCGGTTCTGGTCTCGGCATCGCTGATGAAGGTGATGCCGGCAGTACTCGGCCGCGTGAAGCATCTGATGGATCTCGCGGCGAATCCCGATGAAATCGGCGAAGTCTTGGGCGCGCTCGCCGCCGAGCGGCCGGGGCTTCGCGTGCCCGGAGCGTTCGACGGTTTCGAGATCGCGGTGCGCGCAACCCTGGGTCAGCAGATCTCGGTCGCTGCCGCGCGAACGATCGCGGGGCGCTTTGCGGCCGCATTCGGCACTTCCGTTGAGACGCCCTTTGAATCTCTGAAGACCGCGTTTCCATCACCTGAACGAATTGCGGATCTCTCGGTGAGCGAGATCGCGATCCTCGGAATAATCGCGCCGCGCGCGCGAACGATTATCGAGCTGGCGCGTGAAGTCGTACGCGGCGACCTCGCGCTTACACCCGGCGCTGACGTGGCCGCGACTCTCGCGCGGCTTCGCCAGCTGCCCGGGGTCGGCGAGTGGACGGCGCAATACATCGCGATGCGCGCGCTCGCGTGGCCCGACGCCTTCCCGCATACGGATCTCGGCGTGATGCGCGCGCTCGGCGAACGCAACCCGAAGCGTTTGCTCGCGGCTGGAGAGGCGTGGCGGCCATGGCGCTCCTACGCCGTGATGCATCTATGGGCGTCAGAGGCACCGGTCGCCGCGCCGCGGAGGATTCATGGAACTGCTGCTTGATCTCGTTGCGTCGCCGATCGGAACAATCCTGATTGTCTCGGATGGCGAACTTTTGCGTGCGCTCGAATTCGAGGACTACGAGGATCGGATGCGCCGCCTGCTCAAGATCCACGTCGGCGAGTTCACGCTGAGGGACTCAAGAAATCCCGCGGGAATCAGCGATCGAATCCGCGCGTACTTCGCCGGCGAACTCGGGGCGATCGAAGATATTGCAGTCGAGACCGGCGGCACGCCGTTTCAGCGCGAGGTCTGGACCGCACTTGGGCAGATTCCCGCCGGCAGCACGACGACCTACGGCGAGCTGGCGAAGACGATCGGGCGGCCGCGCGCCGTGCGCGCGGTTGGGATGGCGAACGGATCGAATCCGATTCCGATCGTCGTGCCGTGTCATCGCGTGATCGGCTCGGACGGCACGTTGACCGGCTACGGCGGCGGACTTTGGCGCAAGCGCTGGCTGCTCGCCCACGAAGGCGCGATGCCCGCTCAGCACGAACTGCCCGCGACGGGATGACAGACAGAATTACCGTGCTTGGCTGATTGCTAATCAGGGTTTTTTCCTTTACTTGGATGCCGGCAGCGGGCGGGGACGCCCGCCGCCACTACAGAAGGGAACTCACGAACGGAGAACTTTTCCGGAGTGGCGGCGGGCGTCTCGCCCGCTCTTCCGAGGCCGGCTACGAGCGTTCGCGCACGACGACGCAGGAGGTGACTCGTTCCCGATGCTTGGATTGATTGAAAGCTGGTGCGCGGGGCGGGACTTGAACCCGCACGGTATTTCTACCACCAGCCCCTCAAACTGGCGTGTCTGCCATTCCACCACCCGCGCGTACGAGAAGTCCGGAGCTGAAGATGAGGGGCAATCGCTCCGGTGAGCGCTGTTCGCGCCGCTATTTGTTCGACGCCGGCGACGCGGCGTTGCCCGGATTCGCGGGCGCCGGCGCGATCGGCGGTGCGACATTCTTCGGCTTCACCGGCATCACGCTCGACGAGCCGAACGTATGGGTGAAAATACTGCCCGTCAGGCGCTGGGTCGAGGCGTAGGCCAGGAAAATCGACGTCGCGAAGAACACTACCGCGAGCGCGCTGGTCGCGCGGGTGAGCGCGTTGCCCGCGCCGCTCGCGCCGAACACGGTCTGGCTCGAACCGCCGAACACCGCGCCGACGTCCGCGCCCTTGCCGTGCTGGAGCAGGATAATAATCACCAGCGAGACGCAGACAATCACATGGATCGCGACGACGACTGAAACCATCTTCTACTTTGCCGTCCGCGCCCGAACGATGCGCGCGAACGAGTCAGCCTTTAAGGATGCCCCGCCAACCAGAGCCCCGTCAATATCGGGCCTGGACAGCAGCGAGTCAACATTGTCGGCGTTGACGCTGCCGCCGTAGAGAATCCTCACGATTTGCGCGGGGCTGTGGCCGAAACGCTCGTTGAATGCGCCGCGAATAGCGCCGTGAATCGATTCAGCCTGCTCCGGCGTCGCGGTGCGGCCAGTGCCTATTGCCCATACCGGCTCATATGCCATCACGATACCGCCAGCCTCGTCGGAACTCAGGCTGCCGAGCCCGCCCTCCATCTGGCGCAGCACGACCTCGAGCGCGCGGCCGCTGTCGTGCTCCTCCTGCGTCTCGCCGACGCACATGATCGGGGTCATTCTGTGATCGAGCGCGGCGCGCACCTTGAGCCCGATCATCTCGTCGCTTTCGCCGAAGATGTGCCTGCGCTCGGAGTGTCCGATAATCACGTGGGTGACGCCGTACGCGGCCAGCATCGTCGGCGAGATCTCGCCCGTGAAGGCGCCTTTCTCTTCGTAGAACATGTTCTGCGCGCCGAGCATTATCGGCGATTGCTTGAGCGCATCTTTCACTTCGGGGATCAGGATCGCCGCCGGCGCGACGAGCACTTCGCGATCGGTGAATGTCTCGCGGCCGAGATCGGCCATCAACGCGGCGATAAGGGCGCGTGCCTCGCCCGGCACGAGATGCATCTTCCAGTTCGCGGCGATGAGCTTCTTACGCATCAAAAAGGCGTCGATCCGAGTCTACCACTCCACGCCGTAGAGCTAACTCTCGAGCGCCTTGACTCCGGGCAGTTCGATTCCTTCGAGAAACTCGAGCGTCGCGCCGCCGCCCGTCGAGATATGCGTGAACTGCTTTGACCACGGCTGATGGCCGACGGCGGCTGCAGTGTCGCCGCCGCCGATAATCGACTTGACGCCCGGCATGTTCGCGAGCGCCTCGCCAACGCGCATCGTGCCATGTGAGAATGGCTCGCGCTCGAAAAGCCCGAGCGGGCCGTTCCAGATCACCGTCTTCGCGCGCGAGAGCTCCGCGATGAACGAATCGACGGTCGCCGGACCGATATCGAGGCCCATCATGTCGACGGGAATCTGCGTTACGGTCGCGGTGCTTTCTTCGTCGGCTGAGATCGCGACCACGTGATCGACGGGCAGCACGATCCGCTTGCCCTTGGCGGCAGCCTCGTCCAGGAGCTCTCTTGCAAGAACGAGTTTATCGTCCTCGACGCGTGACCTCCCGACCCCGACGCCCTTGGCCTTGAGGAACGTGTAAGCCATCGCGCCGCCAATCAGGATCGCGTCGAGCTTGGCGATGAAACTCTTGATGACGCCCATCTTGTCAGACACCTTCGCGCCACCGAGGATCGCAACCGCGGGATGCTCCGGGTTCACGGTTACAGAGCGGAGCGCCTCAAGCTCGCGCATCATAAGGAAACCCGCGGCGCGCTCCGCGATAAATCGCGTAACACCCGCTGTGGATGCGTGCGCGCGATGCGCTGTGCCGAACGCATCATTGACATACGCTTGCTTGCCGCGCGCGAGCTCGTGCGAGAAGTCGCGGTCGTTCGCCTCCTCCTCGGGATGAAAGCGCAGGTTCTCGAGCAGGATCGCGTCGCCGGGTTTCAGCATCTCGATCATCTTGCCGGTGATATCGCCAATACAGTCGGGCGCGAGCGCGACCTTCTTGCCGAGAACGTTGGTCAGGTACTCGGCGACCGGCTTCAGGCTGAGTTCCGGCGTCCGCTCCTTGGGCCGCCCGAGATGCGAGCAGAGGACCGCGGCGCCGCCCCTTTCGGTCACGTAGCGGATCGTATCGAGGCTCGCGTCGATTCGTTCGCTGTCCTGGATCTTGCCCTCGGCCAGCGGCACGTTGAAATCGCATCGGACGAGCACCTTCTTACCGCCGAGCTGAAGGCTGGTGATCGATCGCGCGGGCATCGAGCTTCCCTCTAATCGCGTCGCGTCGTCGCTAGAGCTTCGACGCGATGAAAGCGGTAACGTCCGCCAGCCGGCACGAGTAGCCCCATTCGTTGTCGTACCAGGAAAAAACCTTGACCAGCCGTTTGCCGATCACCTTGGTGAGCGGCGCGTCGAAAATCGACGAGTGCGGGTTGCCGTTGAGGTCAATCGACACGAGCGGCGCCTCGCTATAGGCGAGGATTCCCGCGAGCGATCCCTCGGCCGCTGCGCGCACGGCAGCATTGACCGCCTTCTCGTCGGTGTCGCGTTCCACGGTGCAGGTCAGATCGACAATCGAGACGTTGGGCGTCGGCACGCGCATCGCAAAGCCATCCAGCTTGCCCTTGAGCGCCGGTAGCACAAGGCCGATCGCCTTGGCCGCACCGGTTGACGTCGGGACCATCGAGATCGCCGCGCCGCGCGCGCGCCGCAGATCCTTGTGCGGGCCGTCCTGCAGATTCTGATCGGCGGTGTAGGCGTGAATGGTGGTCATCAGGCCGTGCACGATACCGAAATTCTCGTGGACGACTTTGGCGAGTGGCGCGAGGCAGTTGGTGGTGCACGAGGCGTTCGAAATCACGTCGTGCTTCGCCTTGTCGTAGGAGTCCTGATTGACGCCGAGACAAAGCGTGACATCGGCGCCTTCAGCCGGCGCGCTGATAATGACTTTCTTCGCGCCCGCAGTGAGATGCATCGCGGCCTTGTCGCGCGCGGTGAAGAGCCCGGTCGATTCGATGATGACCTGCGCGCCCAGTTTGCTCCACGGCAGCTTCGCGGGATCGCGCTCGGCCAGTACCTGGATCGGCTTGCCGTCAACGTGGATCGCGCTGCCCTCGGCTTTGATTTCCTGCTTCAGCGTGCCGTGTATCGAATCATACTTGAGCAGATGCGCCAGAGTCGGGGCGTCAGTGATATCGTTGACCGCAACGACCTCGAGGTCTTTGCGGCCGAGCGCCGCCCGATAGAACATCCTGCCGATCCGCCCGAAGCCGTTGATCGCGATCTTGGTAGCCACAGTTAATCCCTCCGTTAGATTGGCCGCTCCGTGCCCATCGGGCGCCGACGGCACCTTAAGAAAGTCGCACGGCTCAATTCAAGCTTCGGCTAATAGTCTTGCATATCCGCCGCGTTGACGCTCTTGGCAAAAGTACCCGAGCCGGTGCATCGCGCACGCCGCAAGTATCGTCATTAGTGCATGAATAGCGAAGCCGCTAGTGTTGCTTGAGCTTAAACCCGTATAATGATGCGAGTATTTTCGGTGGCGGTTTTATGCTCCATCAGGTGAGCGGTGCAGGCGGGCTGGGTGTGGTGGAACTGGTGCTGGGCACCGGCCCCGTCGTTGCCGCCGTTCTATGGATCCTGGTCGCGTTCTCGATCGCGTGCTGGGGTATCATCCTCTACAAGATCGTGTCGATTTCGCGCGCGCGGCGCGAATCCGAGCGCTTTATCGCCATCTTCTGGGAATCGAAAAACCTGGCCGCGATTCATACCGCTTCGGTCGGCATGAAGCACAGTCCCGTCGCGCAGGTTTTCCGCGCCGGCTACCAGGAACTGCTTCAACTGACGCGCGCCAAGCGTCAGGCGGTCGGGGCCGAGGGCGGTTTCTCGACCGATCTCGGCGGCGTCCAGAACGTAACGCGCGCGATGAAGCGGCAGGAAAACGTTGAGCTGACCAAACTCGAGTACGGAATCACGTTCCTCGCGACCACCGGCTCGACCTGCCCGTTTATCGGCCTCTTCGGCACCGTATGGGGCATCATGACGGCCTTCCTTGGGCTCTCCGCGGCTCATAGCTCGAGTATCCAGGCGGTCGCGCCCGGTATCGCCGAGGCGCTGATCACGACGGCGGTCGGCCTTATCGCGGCGATTCCGGCGCAGATGTTCTTCAACTATTTCACCGCGCGAGTGCGCGTGCTCGCGACCGAGATGGATAACTTCACGGCCGAATTCCTCAATATCGCCGAACGTCACTTCCTGTCGTAGGCCAAGGATCATGGCTTTCGAACCGGGGCAGCGCGGTCAATTCGTTTCGCAGATCAACGTCACGCCGCTGGTCGACGTGATGCTGGTGCTGCTCGTGATCTTCATGGTTACCGCGCCGATCATCCAGCAGGGCGTGCAGGTCAACCTGCCCAAGGTGAAGGCCGCGGCGCTGCCGGGCAAGGAAGAGCAGTTCGTGGTCTCGATCACGCGCAACAACGAGATCTACCTGAACGACGCGAAGCTGAGCGCCGCCGACTTGACCGATAAGCTGACAGCGATTTCGCGCGAGCGGCCCGACCGCGAGGTCTTCATCCGCGCCGACGACCAGGTGCCCTACGGCGAAGTGATCCGCACGATGGCCGCGATCAAAGCGGCCGGGATCGAGAACGTCGGGATGGTGACCGAGATGCCGACGGGAGAGGAAGGCGGCGCGACCGAAGGCGGGCGCAGTCGTGGCGAGAGATGATCGCAGCGACGAGGGGCGGCCGGCGCGCGGCGGCTATATGGCCGCGATCGTGGTCTCCGCGATCGGCCATCTCGGGCTGTTCGCGCTGATCTTCTTTGTCCTGCCCAAGTACCTGAACTCCGCGGAGCCTCCGCCACCGGCTTACACAGTCAAGATCGTTGACAAGCTGCCGGCCGGCGACCTGGGCACGCATCTGCCACGCCTTGCACCGCCCGAGCAGAAGGAATCGAAGCCTGAGCCGCCGAAGCCAGAAGAGCCCGAGGTCAAAGTTGAGGAACCGAAGCCCGAGGTTCCGAATGAGCCCGACGAGAACGCGATCGCGCTGAACAGAGTCACGAGCCCGACGCTGACGCCAACGCCCGAACCGACTATCGAGGCGACGCCCGAGCCGACGCCCTCCGAGGCACCGAGTCCCAAGCCGTCGCATACGCATGGCGCGACACCCAAGCCCGCTCCCGTCAAGGCCAAGGAACACAAGCCCAAGGCCGCGCCGACGATCGCGCTCGCGCGCGCCGAATCGACGCCGAGCGTCGCACAACGCCTCGCGCAGATTCGCCAGCAGCTCCTCGCGAATCATATGAAGGAACTCCACAAGGAAAACGCCGAGGACGAGGACACCGGCGAGCCTGATTCGGAGGCGACGAGCGGCGACGAAGGCGGCGGTCCTGCAGCCGCCAACTCCGCGAGCGAGGGCAAGGGTTACGGCGTCGGCTCCGGTGCTGGCGGTATGGGGATTCAACAGGACCCGGAATTTCTGCTCTACTATCAGACAGTGCAGGATAAGATTAAGAAGGCGTGGAACTTCTTTGGCGGCTCCAACGACCTGACGGCCACGGTCGATTTCTCGATCGGTCCCGACGGCACGCTGACCGCAGCCAAGATCGGCAACAGCTCCAAGGATCCCGCCTTCGACGATTCGGTGATTCGCGCAATCAAGCGCGCTGCCCCGTTTCCTCCGCCGCCGGAGAAGTATCGCGATCGTTTCGCCGGAGGAATCGAGGCCGTCTTCAATCTTGGTGCACTTAAGTCCTAGGCGCTTGTGCCTTGCTAGGAGATGGGGATGAGGCGGCGGATAATCGATCGAGTCGTACCAGTGCGCGCCGCTTTGACATCGTATAGCCGACTGCCGCTAATCGCCGCTTGCGCCGCGTTGCTCACGATGGCGCTTGGCGCCGGCGCTCCCGCGTATGCCCAGCCGATCAAGATGTATATTCAGGGGCCGGGCTCGCAGCTCTCAGCGATCTCGCTGTCGGGCCTCAAGGACCTCGGCGGCGATAGCGACCATTCGCTCTCGAGCGAGTTCGTCGGCACACTTCGACGCGACCTCGAGCTCTCGGGTTATTTCAGGATTATCGACCCGCACGCGTACATCGAGGATCCGCAAACCTCGGGCTACGAGCTCGGGCAGTTCAACTTTGCCGACTGGCGCTCGATCAACTCCGACTTTCTCGTCAAGGGCGCGGTCAAAGTTGACGGCGGCAAAGTGCAGTTGACGGCGCTCCTCTACGATGTCGCGCAGCAGCGGCGCATGATGGGCAAAGGATTTACCGGTTCGGCCGACGACGTGCCGCGGATGGCGCGGCGGTTCGCCGACGCGGTGCTCGAATCGACCACCGGTCAGAAGGCTCCCTTCGACTCCAAGCTCGCCTTCGTCTCGACCCGCGGCGGCCGCTTCAAGGAAGTTTACACGCAATCGATCGATGGCCAGGATTTGTTCCGCCTGACCGACAACCCGACGATCAACATCTTTCCGAGCTGGGACCATAGCGCGCACTACCTGCTCTACCTCTCGTACAAGAGCATGGAGCCCGCGCTCTATCTCGCCGATCTCCAGGCCAAGCGCGAGACGCGGATCATGAGCGCGCGCGGCCGCGTGATCGGCGGCGCGATCTCGCCCGACGGCGAGCGAATCGTCGCGGCTGTCGAGCGCGCCGGCACGACCAACCTGTTCATGCTCACGCGCGACGGCGAAGAACTCGCGCAACTGACCGACACCTCGGGCATCAACGTGAGCCCCGCGTTTTCGCCCGACGGCACGAAGATCGCCTACACCTCGGATCGCTCGGGAACACCGCAGATCTACGTGATGCCAGCCGGCGGCGGCGCGTCGAAGCGGCTTACCTACAGCGGCGATTACAACACGACGCCCGCATTCTCGCCGAATGGCGATCAGATCGCGTACCAGAGCCGCCACGGCCGCTTCGATATCTTCGTGATCCCCGCTTCCGGCGGCGACCCGAAGCAGCTCACCGACAGCGAAGGCACCAACGAGTATCCAACGTGGTCGCCTGATGGACGCTACATTGCGTTCAGTTCCACGCGTGGCGGACGATCACGAATCTATGTTTTGATGGTCAGTAACCGGAAAATCATTGGTCCATTGACGGAGGGTAAAGGCGATGACACGTGTCCAGCGTGGTCGTGGTGGTTGGGTGATTAGTTCACGGGGGATGGTTGGCGCGAGAGTTGCCGTGATGCTCTTAGCGATTCTCGCGGTAGCCGGATGCTCGTCGAAGAAGGCGTCGGCGGTCAATGCTCCCGGCCCAGGCAGCCAGCTCGGTGAGCAGAACCAGAACCCAAGTTCACTCAGCCAGTTCCAGAACGGAACGCTCGGTGGCGGCGCAAACGGCCCGCTGAGCGATATTCACTTTGGCTATAACGACTATACAATCCAGCCGCAGGATGACTCCGTGCTGCGCAGCAACGCACAGTGGCTGAGCGCGCATCCGCAGAGCCGAGTCCAGGTCGAGGGCCATTGCGACGAGCGCGGCTCGGAGGATTACAATATAGCGCTCGGCGCCAAGCGCGCGCAGGCGGCCAAAGATTTCCTGGTCACGCTTGGGGTGTCGCCGGGCCGAATCTCGACTATCAGCTACGGCAAGGAGCTTCCGCTTTGCACCGACCACGACGAATCCTGCTGGGCACAGAATCGGCGCGATCACTTCGCCGTCTCACAATGAATTGGGAGCGCATGCGAATCGGCAAACTTAAAATTGTCGGGGCACTCGCCGCCGTACTGCTCGTGGCGGGATGCTCGACCGACACCGATATCCAGCAGCTCAATCAGAATGAATTCACCCTACGCGGCATGATCGCGAGCGATCGCCAGCAGATCGATTCGCTCCAGCAGCAGGTGCGCCAGCTCAACGATCAGATCACCGAACTGAAGCACGAAGATACATCCGACACGCAGAGCGACAGCGGCAACGACAAGAACCTGTCCACCCGCGTCGCGCAGCTCGAGAGCGAGGTCAGCGCGCTGAACGCCGGGATGGTTGCGACGCCCGCGAATCCTGCCGCCGCGGCCTCTCCAGGAGCGGAGGGCGCCGAAGCTCCGCCCGGCCCAATCGCCGGGATTCCGCCCGGCACTGCGGCTGCTGCGCCCGCGGCGGAGGCGCCCGCCGAAATACCGCCAACCTGGCCTAATGATCTCGACGCCGAAATCGAGTCGGCGAAAACCTCCAACGCGGACGGTATCAAGCTCTATCGCAAAGGCCTCGACGCGATGAAGGCGCAGAATTACCCGCTCGCAGTCGCCACTTTCACCCGGCTGCAGCATCAGTATCCGAAGTCGGAACTGAGCGAGCCGGCTGAGTACTTCGCCGCCAACGCGCTGTTCGAGACCGGCAAGTACGACCAGTCGATCCTGCAGTTCAACGACTTGGTGATGCGCTATCCGAAGGGCCGCTTCGCAAGCCCCGCGCTGCTTCGCGAGGCGCAGGCGTTTCTCAAGCTCAACGATCAGATCGACGCGCGGCTCACGCTGCAGAAGCT
>JASHQJ010000473.1 GCA_030037595.1 Candidatus Binataceae bacterium | reverse complement strand
ATGGGCCCGACCTGCGAGGCCGCCGGAATGATCAGAGATACAGGCGCGCGGATTTCCATCATGGCCACGGGCCCTTCCAGTGCCCGATTCACAGGCAGCATATATGACCGCAACCGCTTCTCCTCAGTCCTGCTCCCCTTGCACTCGGGCGGGGTCCATATATGACAAACCGAGCGAGTCTGCGGCCGGAGTCGAATCCCGGATAAGAGATCGATGCTCAATCCCTCGCAGTAGGTCTGGTGCCTACTTCTCAGAGGAAAAAGCGGAATGGCGTGCGGGTTGGCGTTGGAGTAGGTGTGCGCGTGCGCGTCGGGGTCGGAGTCGCCGTCCTGGTCGCCGTCGGTGTCGGCGTACGGGTCAGGGTAGCGGTCGCGGTGCTGGTGGCGGTCGCCGTTGCAGTCGGCGTCGCGGTTGGAGTGAGAGTTGGAGTGGCCGTTTCAGTAGGACTAGCAGTCGCCGTTGCAGTAGGCGTCGCTGTCTTCGTCGCTGTAGCGGTTGCGGTGGAGGTCGGTGTCGCAGAAGGCGTGGACGTTGGCGTCGCGGTTGCGGTCGGCGTCGAAGATGGGTCAGTCGAGCTGAAGCTCATCACCAGGTTGTATGCGTTCACGGTTCCGATACCGGTTGCAAAGTCCCATCCGGTAGTCGTGCCAAACGCGGCCTGATAGGCGGAGTTCGACGACGACAGAACACCCCTCGAGCCCGATGGATCGTAGCAGTTGTCAGAGCCCGAGCAGTTCACATCCATATCGCCAAGAGTGACGTCATTGAAAATGCATGAGCTTGATTCGGCGTTGCCAAGGCTCGAGTTGCAGGAGGCATCACCTGAGGGCCCATATTCATCGGCGGCGAGCGCATAGTAGATAGAGTCCGGATTGCCTTGACGGCTCCCGCTTCTCTGATTTGCCAGTGCCTGGATCGCCGCCATCTCGGGCGTTGCGACCGAGGTTCCACCAAAGCCGGACCAGGTGTCGGGAGCGCCGGAACAGGTTGCGCCGCCTCGGCTGGTATCTGAGTAGCAGACTACATAGTAGTGTCCCCACATTCCGTTAGCCGCGAACATAGAGACATCGGGAATATCGCGAACGCCGTCTGCAGGATTGCCAGCAACCGATTGCCAGGCAGGCTTGGGATATCCCGCGCAACTGCCACTGACGACGCCTGAAGTCGAGGGCGAGCCCGTGGCGCATCCGCTGGGGCCGCCACTACCAGCAACCACCTCCTGGAAGTCTCGGCCAGTGCTCGAGTTGCAAAAGCCGCTCGATCCGTAAGTGGTGTTGAAGCCTTCGTAAGTGGAAATCAATTCACTCGCACAGGAATCATTCCACGGGATTTCGGGAACATAAGAAAGGGCGGAGCCGTAGGTCGAGCTGTTGGTGCTGCTCCAATAAGTCTTGGTAGAGCCGGCATAGGTGTCGCCGAAATCTGTTCCACCTACAGCTACATTGTACTGCGTCGTGGCGAATCCGCTGACCGTGATCCCATGAGTGGCAGAACTCTTGTCGGCGTCGGAACTTGCTGCGCCTTCATCGCCAGCCGCCACAAATACTGAAACGCCCTCGCTCGCGGCCTGTTGATAAAGTCCGTTGATATAGGAGTTCGCTGCGGCACCAAGCAGCGACTCCGATTCGCCATAGCTGACACTGACAATTGCGGGTGGTGTGCTGGATCCATTCAACAGATTCTGTAGCGCAAGGAAGCCGCCGAAGGTCGCACTCGTGTCGGCGCACGAGGCGAGCACGATAGCCGCGCTGGGCGCTCCTGCCGAGGCCCACTCCACGTCGATGGCAGCTTCGGCATCGTCCGCATTGACGCCGGGATCAGTGCAGCTACTGCCGCCACTTGGCGCCGGATGCTCCTGCGTCATCGATCCTTGCGGATACGCATTGGTGAGCCCGAATTCGCTCCGAAACGTGCTCCAGTCCGCACTGCTGTAGAGATCGCTATCCTCGACCACGACTATCGTTTGCCCCTGGCCCGAGTAGCCGGCCTGAAAGAGTGGATTGAAGTTGTAGATTGTCGCGAGGTCTGCAGGCGCGACCAACTGATCGCTACCGGCCGCATACGCGGGGATCGTGAGATGCATCGCGTGGGGCTTGAAGTTGTTGAGCGAAACAATACCGACCACGGCGGGCGCGAGCGCCGCGGGAATCTGCGGGTCGCTCATGTTCGAGATGTGTTGCAGCCCGTTAACGTTGAGATAGTGAATCGCCGTGTGGAATGACTGCCCCACCGAGCGCGCGGTGCCGGAGAAATCGATCACAGCGCTTGGATAGACCGCATTGACGGCAAATCCCTGCTGCTGGAGCCACTCGCTGATCTGGGTGATGTCCTGCGACGCTAAACCAAATTCGTCCTGGAGCTCCTGCGCCGTCAGCCAGTGATGATAATTCGGCGACTTGGGGTCGTAGAGCTCGTTGATGAACCGCTCGAGCGCCTGTTCGCGTTGAGGAGGCCGTCGCAGCTGAAGCAGGATGTGCTGCATCGGTAGATCATCCGGAACGGGACCGCGATCATTCGCCGAATTCGCTTCGGGTCGCGTGCTGCCTTCAAGTGTGAACAGCGCGCTCTCATCGATTTTCTGGGTGATGAGTGGGCGCGCCTGGTTTGTGGCGCCTACTCCCTGCTCGTAGGCGGCAGCCATGAGGATTGCGGCAGCGGGCGCTAAAGCGAAACCCAATATTCGGGAGATGATGGAGCGTCTCAAATTGTGCCCTTTGACAGTGGCTATCCGGCTTGGCACATATACTAGCAGATTACACTATATAGCTAAAGACCACGTCTCATAATTGGATTTTTGGGAGAATTGTTGGCTTCCGCGCAGGATCAATTGTCGTGCGAAAGCGCGTTAGCTCGAATGATGGGCCAATCAGGATTTGCCGGGTGACCTTGCCGCACCCACTCGAGCAGCGACAATTAAGATCAACGCCAGGTCGTGTAATTCTACAAATTGACGATAGTGCACATCGGCGAAGGCTACACGGGCAAGGTCTGCCCAGCTATATGACATGCGAGTGAAGATAGATCTGGGGAGGCGAATCGAATGCCGCTCATTGGCTCCATGAATCATGTCTCGATCACGGTCCGCGATCTCCCGGACGCGATGGAGTTCTACAGGCCATTCCTTGAATTTCTCGGCTACCGGATCGGCGAAGTGATCCAGGACCGCAACGGGCAGCATCTGCGCGTCAACGTGAATCCCGGCAACGGCGCGGTGATCAATCTATGGGAGGCGAAGCCCGAGTTCGCGGCCCATCGGTTCGAGGTTTACGAGGTGGGACTGCATCACATCACATTTAACACCGACACCCGCGAGCAGGTCGATGAGGCATGCGCACTGGTGAAAGGGCTCGGCGCGGAAATCCTCGATGGACCCGACTTTCCATACGACCCGGCCGGATGGTACGCGGTGTACTTGCTTGGGCCGGATCGGCTGAAGTTCGAGGTCGTACATCATGCTTCCTCGGTGAAAAACGATTCAGAGCTGATGCGGCTCATGTCGCAAGCTATGAAAGCGTGATGTTTTCTGTTGCTGCGCGCGTCTCTTCCTCCAGGTCATCCTGAGCGAAGCGAGTCGGCGAGCGGAGTCGAAGAATCCCGCCCGCTGGGCCTTCGGCGGGCACAACGAGCGCATGACGGCCTGGAATGTGAGCATTCTGGATATGCTTCGGGTCACTCGTCGGGGTTGCGCACGGAGGACCGTGCGAGGTCCTTCGCTCCGGCAGCCTTCGCTCAGGATGACGGCAGGGAAGGCTTAGGCTGACTGATGGTGACGCTTATGACTGACAGCAATTCTAAGGCTGAGGAGCGTCAGACGGCTTTGCGGCGATGATAGTGGCGGCTCGCCTTGGCGCGGTTGCCGCACGCCTGCATCGAGCACCACCGGCGGCTCCCGTTCTTGCTGTCATCGACGAATAGCCAGAGGCATCGATCGTTGGCGCAATGGCGGACACGTTTTCGATTTGCGCTCACGAGCAGATCGGCGGCCGACCAGAGCACGGCGGCGAGGATGGCGGCGGCTGAAATCCCGGGAACTGCGATCCTCCAACCGTAGCCGGCGCTTTCGGCTGAGACCCGCTGACGCGGTGGTGCCTCCGCGAGTGCGAGATTCAGCGCGCGCATGTCGCTCTCGGCAGGCACTGTATCCGAAGTAAAGCGGAGGAAGATCCGCGCGAGCATCTCGCGGAGCTCGATTGCCTCGCTAAAGAGCGCGGCGGCGCTCTCAGGATGCCGCATCGACCACTGCTTGAGTTCGTCCGCCGTTTCCTTGGCGAGCGCGCCACTCGCCGCGCACCATCCGAGCAGATCGGAAATCGAATTCAGGCTCTCCGCTTGCGTGCTGCCGCGATATGCGACCGTGTTGACGAAATCGAGCGCGAGATCGAAACGGGGCAAGAGGGTGGCGTTAAGGACGGCGCGCGACATCGATTGATCGCAAATGTAACCATTTCATTCTAACCATCTTGCCGGTTGACATGAAAGCCGATGTAGGCTATCTAACTATCTATCCAGTTAGAATTTGGAGGGACGAAAATGCTGAGTCACGTTTCGATCGGAGTTAAGGACCTCGCCCGGGCGCGCAAGTTCTACGATGCGGCCCTCAAGCCGCTCGGTTACAAGTGCCTAGTCGAGGGCGGCGAGTACCTGGGCTACGGCGCGGGCTCGCCGGAGTTCTGGCTGCTGGCGGCGAAGCATCCGGTGCCGGCCAACGATGCGTCGGGCCTGCACTTCTGCCTCGACGCGAAGACGCGCGCTGATGTGAACGCGTTCTACGACGCGGCCATCAAGGCTGGAGGTCGCGACAACGGCAAGCCTGGAATCCGCAAGGACTACGGCGAGAACTACTACGCGGCGTTCGCCGTCGATCCGGATGGCTACCGGCTCGAGGTTTACACTGACAGCGCGAAGTAGCATCGGCATGAGCGGCGGCGATCAGGCGCCGATCGCCGCCGCTCATCTAAGGGACCTCGCCTGCTTTCCTGTTCGCCGCGATTGAAACGCGGCTGCGACAGGCACATCAAAGCTGCGCTTCGATTCGATTTGAATCTGCGCCGCCACCCGTGCAAATTTTGAACGGTCCGACGTTCTGCACAGACGAGCGCGGCTTAAAGCCGCGCTCGAGCAGGTGGA
>JASHQJ010000472.1 GCA_030037595.1 Candidatus Binataceae bacterium | reverse complement strand
GGTGATGACATTAATTGCGATCCCTGCGTGCAAACCTTCGGCGCGGCAGCAAAGGATCCAGTATCGTCGATGACCTGGATAGGAATCGTAATTGGCGCCTCGCCTCCTATCGTCGCTTCTACCGTCGAAATTGCGCCCCAGGTCGAACCCGATCCGAAGAATGCGCATTCGCCAACTTCGTCGCCGTCATTCGTGTTGGGCGTGATACCCAGGCCTTGCAACTGTGAGCCGAAAATACGCAAGCCGAAGGACGCCGTGTCGATAATAAGATTACTAACGGTCGTACAGTTAGTGGTTCCAGCGGCGCAAACCGTTACTGATGCAAACGGTTCGTTAACCGAATCCAAAGCTCCGCTCACCGTAATTGGCAACTCATTCGAAGCGCCCGTCGGCGGGGGCGTTGGCGGGGACACCGAGACCACAGACTGCTTCGCCGAACCGCTCAGATTCACGACGATGTTATCCTGCGCAGCGGTCGTGCAGTCGGCGCACTGAATCGTCATCTCGGCTTTGAATTTGCCGGCCGCTGCCGGCGCGAACTGCACCGAGATGGGCTGGACTCCTCCGGGCCCCAGTGTGAACGATAACGTGGTGGGCGATGTGACGCTGAAAGGCGAGCCAGGAGATACTATTGTCACTGTCGCGCCTGCTGTGCCGGTGTTGTTCAGGTTTATTGTCTTGGACTCGACCTGCTTGACGTTGCCGAACTTGATCGATTTCGAAACTGACAGGTGTGGTTCCGGCGCCTTGGTCTTCAGCTTTGTGGCATCGGGCTCGGCGTAGGCCGACTGCGCCACCGCCATGATCAGTGCGCCGAGCATCAGCAGGAACACAGTACCGGCGACGGACTTGTTCATTTCACAACGGATTTTGCATCCACGCCGGAGGGCGCGAGGTTTGGAACGTAAGCGCGGCCCATGAGATTGCCCATGCGACCGTTCAGGATCACGACCGAATTGGGACCCTGGAACACGGCGTGATGCAGACTGACGTGATTCTTGTTTTGCGATGCCGCCAGGTACTCCGAATAATACGAACCCAGCAGGACGCTCAGGTCCGCGGGACGGCGGCCTTGCCACGCCACTCCGAAGACCTGCCCAGCGGGCGCGAAATATTCGCGAACCGAGGTGCCGTCGCCGGTCACAAATGACTTAACGCTGTAAAACGTAGGCTGGTTCAACTCCTGCTGCGCAGCCGGCAAAATCTTGCCCTGCAGTGCAGTAGCGTCGGCCTCGACGGAACTAGTGTCGCCACCCAGGTTGGCGCGCGCCGAACTCGCCGACAACAGAAACCATCCGGCCACGACTCCAGCAAAAAAGAGCTTTCCGCCACATGCACCAATCGTTTTCATGGTACTGACAGATTACATCGCCTTTCCAACGATGCGGGCTCAAGAGAGAAGACGTTGCGAGCGAGAAAGAGGTTGCAGAGCGGACCCCCATTTCGAACCAATCTGCGGGCTCTTTGTCGGCCAAGGCGTGAAATTCACGCGGCGGGCAACAAACAATACACCAGATTTGGCGGACCGATCGAGCGTTCTTCAGTCAGCGCCGCGACTATCCCCCCGATAGACCCATCTAGCCGGCGGAATTGGGCAGCAGCACTTCGAGCAAACGTTTGATCGCGATCCGCACCTCGATCGCGAAACAAACGGTAGCGAGGAGATAAATAAATAGAGCCATTGCGGCGACCGCCACTCGAACGCCGAATGGCCCCGCCAGATTAGAATTCACATCAATCGAACTCCAGGCCAGGAAGACCACTACGCCGATCCAAAGAACCATGACGGGCCAGATCAACCGCATATTTACGATCAATGCGCTTCCAAAACCGCTTCGCCGGAAGTCTCCCTCGATTATCGGAACGAATGAATTCTGACCGCGGATGACACGGTGGAATTTGAAGCTCGTGCCCACGATCTTGCCCTCGAAGAATCCGCGCTTGGCGGAAGAACGCTGTCCCCATCTTCGAGGCGGCTCGACAATTTCCTGGAGAACCTGGACTGCGCGAGAAGTACTCATCGGCATCGAGACTTCAAATCTTCGAAGCGGTGGCCGAATGTAGTCCAGCAGCCGCGTGCGTTCCAAATCAGCCGCGGCAATTCGTTCGGGTTCAAACATGAGTAATCAGATTCTCACGGCGCGTCCGCCCCGTTATCGGCGTACTTCGCTAATTTTTGATTCTCGGTGCTCAGGACCATAACACATAGTTCTCAGTTGCAGCATTCAAGCTGACTTCCGGGCGAGACCCAAATCGTCCAATAGACGCGAGCGTACGGGGTTTGATAGGTGGGGGATCACGTATGGCAGATTCGCATCCTACCCGTGTCCGTTTCAGAGCTCGCGGCAGAATGGCCGTCCACACGATTTGGGACCACATCACGCGGCCGATCGCCAGAACTATCGAAGATGTTCCCTGGTGCGCCGAAGCGATATCGGCGGATTGGATGACCGCGGTGATGTGCCGCGACAGCAAAGGCGCGCAGGCGGTTTCGGTCGAAGTTTGCGGAGGCGATCAAGGTTCGAGCGTTCGCCGGCGGCTCAAGGTTGCGTACAACGACGAAGGAAGGAAAGCGCATCTGCAGGAAAACCTGTTCTGTAAAACCACCCCGACCGTCCTGACCAGGCTTGCGACGGGCCTCTCGGCCGCGGCCGAAGGCCGTTTCTATCGTGAAATCCGTGCTGAGCTGAATATCGAAGCGCCCAGATGTTATCACTCGACGTGGGACCGCAACTCCGGGCGCTCGGTGCATCTTTTCGAAGACATCATCGCGACCAAAGCCGCGCGTTTCTGCAAATGGAACACCAACATTTCCGGCGCCCAAGCCGAACAAATCATCGACACGGTGGCAACGATCCACGGCCAGTTCTATGAAAGCTCGAGGTTTGGGTCGGATCTGAAATGGGTCGTGTCCTACATAAATTTCTTCGCGGCGGGTGAAAGGGTAGGACTCCGCGAATGCCACGAGCTAGCAATGATAAAAGCCGAAGCTGTTATTCCGCCAGATATTACTCACCGGCGCGGTGAAATCTGGCCATTGACTATGAAAGCCCTGGACCTTCATCGAGGAGATTCGTGCACGCTGCTCCATTCAGACGTACACCTGGGTAATTGGTACGTCAGCGGCGAAGGTCGCTTGGGACTGTGCGACTGGCAATGTCTCGGCACAGGGCATTGGGCGCGTGACGTCGCCTACGCTCTTTCCACGACGATATCGATAGAGGATCGTCGCGCCTGGGAGCGCGATCTGCTCCTGCGTTACCTCGAGCAGATGCGCGAAAAGTGCGGCCTCAGCATCAGCTTCGATGAAGCATGGAAACTATACCGACAGCAAATTGTCCTTGCGCTGATGATGTGGACACCGACGCTCGTACATACGCGGACAACCCCCGATATGCAGCCGCAAGAAATGTCCCTCGAAATGATCAAACGGATGACCGCCGCGATGTCCGATCTTAAGAGCCTGGATAGTTTTTCCTAATTTGGAAACTTCAATTTGCTCTAAACGAAATGATTCCCTGGACATTTTATGAATAAAGAAGACGAGTCATCGAATATTCAGTCGCAAGAGATCTCCCTTGATAAGTGGGGAACGCGCCTTATGGAGAATATCCTGATGACTGCGGCAGAAGCGGTGGCCGAGCGCGACGAAAGGTCGGGCTCAATCGAAGTGACGCTGAAGTTCAAGTTGACCCCGATACTATCAAAGGATCGACTCGAAGTCAGCGTCTCATTCGAGCGCGATCCCACGCTGGTCACTTACATTCCAAGGCAATTTTGAACAGGCAAGGGGACAGGAGCTCATGAGAAGATCAAGTCTGGCGCTTATTGCAGTGTCTGGCACACTGCTATGGGTGCGGACCGGATTTGCGCAGATCGGCAAGAATGGATCAAAGACGCTACTTTCGAAGCCTGCCGGTGGATGTCCATCCTTTTTCGAACCGCAGCGATTTCCCGCCACCGGCCAGACGACAGTTTACGTTGTGGGCGATGACGGCGACCTCAGGGCCGGGGCGCCGCTCACCTACCGCGACAATGGCGACGGCACGATCACGGACGAAGACACCAATCTCATGTGGGAGAAGAAAGATCAGGCGAGCGGCGGTGTCCACAACTGGAACAACACCTATCCGTGGCAAGGAATGTGCTCGAACGACCCCAAAACGTCGTGCGGCACGGACGCGGATTGCTCGAGCGGCGGGAGCTGCATCGCCGCGGGCGGCAAGCTGACGATCTTTCAATGGGTTGCACTGCTCAACACTCCGCCATGCTTCGCGCGCCACTGCGACTGGCGGATACCTAACGTCAAGGAGCTGCAAAGCATCGTGGATTACGAGACGTACCTACCGCCGGTAGCGGCGGCGTTCAACAACAACTGCACTCCGGGCTGCACGGTGGATGGCGCCAACCATACGCGGGAGTGCAGTTGCACGCAGTCGGCCGGCGCATCGCAAGGCTATTACTGGTCGGGTACGAGCTATGCGCCGAGCCCGCTCGTCAAGCCCCCCGATTCGGTGCTCGCGTGGGGCGTAATCTTCGGAGACGGCGACGTGCTGAGCGCCGGGAAGACCGACAACGACTACATTCGCGCCGTTCGTTGTGGCTTCGTGGCGTCGGCTATTCGATGATTGCTTGATTGCGCTTAGTCGCGCTGCGACTTGGAAACACGCACCACAGGACGTGACATGGGGGAGAGTGCAGAAACGCGAAGGCGAGATCCGGTGCTCAAGCCGGGAACCTACAGCGATGGACATCCGCTCGATACTGTTCACTATCTCGAGTGCAAGCTCATCCTGAAACCGGAGCGCTTCACCTCGCCTCCCACCTTTCATGAATTTGGTAAGCTGGCACGCCGTGCCGCGGATAGTCTCGATATTGGATTCTCCAATGCTGGCGTGAAGGCGTTTCGCCCACGTATCAGGGAAGTGGTCTTTCTCGATACCAAGGACTTTGAACTCTACAATAACGCCTTCATCCTGCGTCGGCGGATCACCTACGAAGACGGCTTTCCGGTCGGTGATCCGGAAATAGTCTTCAAGTTCCGACATCCCGATCTGCAGGTCGCGGCCGAGACCGATGTGCGGCCGAATGTCGCGGCCGACTACCGAATCAAGTTTAAGGCCGAAGCATTACCGCTCAAGGAAAAGCTTGGCGGCGCGCGCCTACTTTACTCGCACAACGTGCAGTTCCCGCTTCGTGAGCAGATGACCAGCGTCTCGATGCCAAGGCTCGCGGAATTTTTCCCGGTGCTGGACAAGCTGAAGAAATCGGCGAAAAAGATAAGCCTCGTCAATCACACAATCGTCGAGGAAGTGCTCCAGGATCTCGGCGAACTCGACTTCGGCAAGGGTGTGATCGCAAAATGCAACGCCGCGCTCTGGCGCGAGCGCGGCGATCACCATCTACTGATCGGCGAATTTTCGTATGAGTGCAAGTTTAAGCGCCGCGGCGAGCTCCACGATAAAGCGCTCGCGAGATGCCACCAATTCTTCATCGCCCTGCAGGATGTCGCGCGCGACTGGATCTCGCTCGGCACGACCAAGACCGGCGTCGTATACCGATTAAAGGGTAACCCGCCGCAGAGTCACGAGTAGCGTCGCCTCGGCCCTCGGCTTGGCAGCCGCATTCTGTCGGTTGCCGTTACGTTGGCCCGGCTCCGCGCGGGTTCGTTGGTGTGCGGAATTCGCAAGGCACCCGCACTCAGCGCTGCGCTCTTCACTCCTTGGGCGGGAAGTATGGCAATAGCCCGGTTTCCGGGTGGCAGTTGATGTACTCGAACACCTGGCCATCCGCAGGTAGGACTGAAACTTCGTGCCAGAGTCGAAGCTTCAGGTTCGCGCCGTACTTCCGCACCATCGTCAGAAATCTGGAAAAGATCGCGAGATGCGTGGGATGAGTCGCGGCCCATCTCTCGAGATGTTCGAGCGCCAGAAAGTATCCGAGCCCAAAAGTGCGCTTAAGAGGCGTGCCTTCGCGATCGGTTTCCTGCGCAAAGCGCAAGTCGCAGCACCCAGTTAGATCAGGATTTTCCCTGAGAAAGTTCATTCCTTCGACGAGCGCGGGACGCACCGAGTCGTTGTACTCGTCTAATTCCTCGCCCGTACAGTTCGTCCAGTCCTGCCCTGACCGGATGATCGCGAGATTCTCCGGCGCCTCGACTCGCAACCGTCGGCCCGCCGTCTCCTTAGTGCCGAGCCGCGGCATATTTTCGCCATATCGGCTACGCAAGCCGTCGTGTGCGGAAACCGGAATGCGATCCCGCATGCTGCCCCAATAGTTGTGTTCCCGAATCGGTCCCACGACCGGGCATCCGGTCTTGGCCACGCCTACCAATATCCCATGCGAAAAGATGGTCTCGAGCCGATTCGGTGCGATCGTGAGAATCTCCCGAAACCGTCCGCGTCGATCGTTCAGGCGTTCAGAAGCGCTCCACCACGCCTCGAAACCCGATTCACTTTTCCATCGTTCGTAGCTGGCAGGATCAGTCCAGCACGCTGCGGTGATCAAGTTCGAGCATCCGAGGCGGTCCGTGTATCTTGCGCTCTCGAAGTTACACGGCGCATCCGCACTATCGAAGAATGAAAGTATTGGTGGGACAGGCCGCGGATTGACACCGGCGCCTAGTTGGGTCCCGAAGTAGGCCATTACGATCGGAGTCGTCTGATTTGCAAAGCTGGACGCCCAAGCCGGGGCCGGCGGTTTCCAGCCAGCTGGCATATTTCTCGGCTCAGAAGCGAGAGCAATCAGCGCATTAGCATTGGAGATTTCATTGCTCATGCGAATTCCTACCTTGAGCTCAACCGGCTGCCTTTAAAACTTGCCTCTTCCCGGCAAGCCACAGAATTTGTCGATACGCCATCATAGTGGCATGTTGGCTCCGCTTCCAGCACTGCCGAAACGATCATTCCGGTGAGGAGGTTCAAAATGAAGAATCATGCGTTGCGAACACTTGGAGTGCTGGCCATGACTTTGGTCGTAGCTTTGACGAGCGCGATCGCCTAAACACAGTAAGGGCCTGCTGCCGATTCCTGGGATCAGGAAATTCAACTTCTCAAATTAGAAGTGAAGCAACTCGAACAACGCGTCGAAACGCTTGAGGGGCTCAATCAGAGGCCGGCGGCACGGTGACTGACGTAAAAAATCGGCCGAACGAAAGTGTCTTTGAAACGCAGCTGCAGCTTTTCTTCTAGTATGGCCCTCAAGCCCGCTCGCATGATCGCGCGGGCCGGGAAGAGGGCATCACAATTTCGTCACCGTCTATGTCTTATTAGAAGAAGACATAGGAGCGGACCACGACGTTCTTGCGGCACGGAGCGTCTTCCGGTGCGGTCGGGTCGATGCAGGCGGCGTGGAACGACCAGCGCGAGACGGAGCCGTCAGTGACGGAGTCATAGCACTTGAGCATCGAGACTTCAGTCGGCTTTTGCTGGGGAAACCAGTACCACTCGTGCGTGGGGCGGTAGGTGAATCGGGTAGTCTCGCCAACGCGGTCATCGTAGATGCGATAGTTGGTGATGTACGGCTGATCGGCGAAAGACGGCCAGGCGCAGAGCACGAACGGGTTCTGCGCCACGGTCTCCATCGGCTTAGCCAGATTGATCGACATGAACCGCCGCGACATCTTCGCGTCGGCCTGCTCCTCGGTGTAGTGCTGCTCGCGGCCGAAGTTGCGCAGGTTCTTCGTGAGCAGCTCGCGGCATCGCACGCGGCCGCTGTTGTCATTGAGATCGTTGTGCACGAGGTAGGCGTAGTTGGCGTTCACACCGGGGTTCTTCTTTTCCTGGTCCTCGGTGCGATCGCCCTTGTAATCCTTGTCGAACACGTCGTGGTTGTATACGAGCGCATCCGTGGCATCTGGGAAAAACTCAAGGAGGAGCTTTTCGATCTCAGGATAAAAAACACGCT
>JASHQJ010000471.1 GCA_030037595.1 Candidatus Binataceae bacterium | reverse complement strand
GACCTCGCGCGGATTCGTGCCGACGACTGGCGCGAGCGGATCGCGGGTGCGTTCCAGGATTTCTTCCGATTCGAATTCCGTGCGCGGCACTCGATCGGTCTTGGCGATGTGCCGCGCCACGACGACGAGCCTGCCGTCGTCAGGGCTGTCGATCGCGCCGGCGCCGACGATGTCATCGCGAAGCTGACCTCCGGCCTCGAGACGCAGCTCGGTGCGACCTGGCCGGGCGGTGTCGAAGTGAGTTTCGGCCAATGGCAGAAGCTCGCGCTCGCACGCGGCTTCATGCGCGACCATCCGCTGTTGCTCGTGCTCGACGAGCCGACCGCGGCGCTCGACGCAGAAACCGAGCACGCGCTCTTCGACCGCTACGCCGCGGCCGCACGAAGCGAAAAGCACAATGGCGGTGGGAACGGCGATGCCGACGGCCGTATCACGATCCTGGTGTCGCATCGCTTTAGTACGGTGCGCATGGCTGATCAGATCGTCGTGCTCGACGGCGCGCGTGTGGCCGAGGTAGGCACGCACGAATCATTGATGGCCAAGGGCGGGCAATACGCGGAGCTCTATGGCATCCAGGCCTCCGCGTACCGGTGAACGTAGTTGCTACTTGCGTTTCTTCGCTTTCGCGGCGGGTTTCTTCGCGGGCTTCGCTTTTGCCTTCACAGCTGACGCCTTGATGGCGGCGCGAGCGGCAACAGCTGGCGGCGACGCGCCCGCGCGCTGTCGCGGCGCGTAAGCATCGGCTTCGATCTCGATCATCATCTCCGAATTCACGAGGCTCTTCACCTCGACCATCGAGGTTGCCGGCCGCTCGTCGGGAAAGAACTCGCGATGCGCCCGCGCGGCGTCGCCGAAGCGCGAGATATCGGTTACGAACATTCGCGTGCGCACGACGTTTTTCATCGAGAGCCCGATGCGCCCGAGCGCGGTTTCGATGTTCGCCAACGCTTGGCGTGCCTGCACGTACATCTGGCCCACGCCGACTATCGTTCCGCGTTCGTCGGTCGCGGTGGTGCCGGAAACGAACACATAGTCGCCCGCGCGCACGAGGCGCGAATAACCGGCAATTGGTTCCCAGGGCGTGGATGTCGAGATCCGCTCGATGTCGGCCATTTAGGCGTCCCCCGCGATTGCGCCGCGACAACGCGGCAGCGCTCAGTTATCGCGCGACGGCATCAGCTCTTCAAGCTCGCGCGCCACCGAGCGCATCGGCGGTGCAACCTGCCTGCCGTGCGGCATGAACCACGCGAGCAAACGCTCGAAGCGGCCGGCAACGCTTCGTGCCGGCGCGGCGCGCCGTTCCATGTCGAGCTCGTGCTCGACGATTCGTACCTTGCCCGGTGAAGCGGGCTCCTGGCCCGCCTTGTTGGAGCGTCTATCAGCCACTATTCCCCTCCCGGCTCATCCACATGACGCTAACTTGTCCACAGATGATACAGACCATTTGTGTCCGCAAAAAGCCCCAGGAGGCCGAAAATCGCAGTCGGACAGAGGGAAATTCGGCGCGGCCCCTCGATTTCGTCAATCGCGATCCACGCTTGAAGTTACCCCACGGCTATCGTATTCTTCGTTTCGTTTCGAACTTTTGCGCCCTTGTTGAAAAGAGGAATTGAAGGAGGAAGCGATGCGCAAAGTCCTGCTCCTGCTACTAGTCACAATGTTCTTCGCTGCTGCCGCTTGCAGTAAGTCGGAAGAAAGCGCCCCTGCGCCGGAAGCGTCGGCCTCCGCTGCGTCCGAGTCGAGCCCTGCCGCTGCGGCGAGTTCGGCGGAAGCCAGCCCGGCTGCTTCGGCTGCAGCCAGCCCAGCCTCTCCGTAATCAATCTGACAGGCTGAATCCCGCGCGTCGTCCAGAGCCGTCGACGCGCGGGATATTTCGCTTCAGCGGATTGTTCCGCTGCTCATCGAACCCAGCTCATGCTTCGATTGCGGCGGTCTCAGCGGTGTGTTGAGGGCTGCGCGCCCGCGTGCGGTCATCGCGGCTCTTTATCGGCGTCGCCGGGACCGCCATAACCTCCACTGTCCTCGGCCGATGAGGATGATGGAGGCGAGGGCTGACTATAGCTTCGCGTTCCTTCGGGCACCGGCTCGGGCGCAGGAGCCGCTTCGCCGCGGATAATCTCTACGGCGCGGCTTGCTGATTGGGCCGCGAGCTCCCTCAATTGCTCGGACTTGCGCTTCAGCTCAGAAGTCTTCCGGCCGACTTCCTTTCTGAGCTGCTCGATTCTTTTGAGCGCGTCCTGGCGGGCTTTCTCTCGCTGTTTCGAGTCACCCAGCGCCGACTTGAGCTGCGCGCTGAGTTTGCCGCCCTGAACACGCAGCGCCTGGATTTGCTTGCCAAGCTGCTCGCGCGCTTTCTTACCCTCGCTCACCAGGCGCGTATCGATTTTGCGCGCCTTCAGCTCCTTTTCGAGACGCCTGCGCAGATCAGCGATGGTCTTGCGCAGGGAATCGATTTGGCTGGGCGCGGTTTTCTTACGCGGCCTGCTCTTCGTGGCAGCTTTCTTCTTTGCAGGCATCCGAGAACCTCCATCGCTGAGCTATGCGTTCCCAAGTAATTCCTCATTCACAATAAAATCAATGCCGCGTTGCAGATGATTGAACAGCTATCGGCGCGACCTTGGAGTGCCTAGGATGTTCCGCTAGTGGCGACTGCAACGTCCAGCACAATTCCCGGCCCGCGCGAGTTCAGGCCGGGTCTTTCGCTCTTCGATTCGGTCACATTGGTTGCGGGTTCGATGATCGGCTCGGGCATCTTCATCGTCTCGGCCGATATTGCGCGCCAGGTCGGGTCGCCCGCGATGCTGCTGCTGGTATGGCTGATCAGCGGCGTGATGACGATCGCGGGCGCGCTCGCGTACGGCGAGCTTGCCGCAATGATGCCGCTCGCGGGTGGACAGTATGTGTACCTGCGCGAGGCGTACGGCGGGATGTGGGCGTTCATGTTCGGCTGGACGCTGCTGCTCGTGATTCAGACTGGCACTATCGCAGCCGTGGCGGTCGCGTTCGCACGCTTCGCAGGCGTGATGTGGCCAATCTTCGGTTCGACGCTCTGGTTCTCGATTGGCAGCTTCGGGCTATCAGGTGAACGTCTCGGCGCGATAGCCGTGATCGCGCTCCTCACCGGGGCAAATCTTCGCGGGTTGAATCTTGGCAAGTGGCTCCAAAACTCGTTCACCTCCGCCAAGATTCTCTCGCTATTGCTGATCGTTGTGCTCGGTTTGTTGTTCGCGCCGAATCGCGCCGCGATTGCCGCCAACTTCGGCAGCCACGCAGCCTTCTTCGGCGGCAACACGTCGCCGCTCACGGTCGCCGCGTTCGGCGCCTCGATGGTTGGCGCACTGTTCTCCGCGGATGCGTGGGCAAGCGTCACGTTCGCCGCGGCCGAGGTTAAAAACCCCAAGCGCGACTTGCCGCTTGCGCTCGCATTCGGCACCGCTGTTGTTATCGCGCTCTACCTGCTGACCAACGTCTCCTATCTCTTCGAGCTGCCCGTTGGCGGCGTGCCGCACGCGACGACGGTGTTCGGGCGCGGCATCTCCCACGCGACCAGCGATCGCGTCGCTGCGGCCGCGATGCAGATGGTGTGGGGCAGGCTGGGCGCGACGATTACCGCTATCCTCGTGATGATCTCGACCTTTGGCTGCGCCAATGGACTGATTCTGACCGGCGCGCGAGTGATCTATGCGATGGCGCAGGACCGCGTCTTCTTCGCGTCTGCCGGTCGCCTCAATACCGCGAGCGTTCCCGCGGTCGCACTCGCGATGCAGGGAGCGTGGGCCGCAATCCTCGCGATCTCTGGCACGTATTCCGATTTGCTCGATTACGTGATCTTCGCGCAGTTGCTCTTCTACCTGCTGACTGTGGCCGCGGTGTTCGTGCTTCGGCGCCGCGCTCCCGGTGCGCCGCGTCCATACAAGGCGTGGGGATATCCGATCGTGCCCGCGCTCTATATCGTCGCCGCTGCCGCGCTGATGCTCGATCTACTCGTAATGCGGCCGCGCTTCACTTGGCCCGGCCTGCTCATCGCGCTAAGCGGAGTACCGATTTACTTCGCGATGCAGCGGCGGGCGCGCACTAGCTGAAACGCGGGAGCCACGAGAATCGCAGCTCCCGCTTATCCTCTCTACTTCTTTTGTGAAGCGCGCTGAAACGAGGGCCGGCTCATGCAGCGCGCGAGCCAGGCCGCGGCGGTCGGCGTCGCAGAGTTGTCGTACTGCACCATCATGCCCAGGCTTAAGACCGACGCGAGGTTGAGGTCGCCGATCGTGAAGTCCTTGCCGAGTAGATAGCCTCGCCCCTTGAGGTGTCCTTCGAGCACACCGTACGGCGCCTTCAACGCCTCGACCGCGCCCTTGATGGCTGCTTCGCTCCGCTGCTCCTGGGGCAAGAACATCTTGTGCATGAGCATCGTCAGAAGATGCGGCTCGCACTCGGTCATGCCGAAGAAGCTCCACTTGTATGCGTCGCCGTGGCCCTGCACGTTCGCCGGCCAAAATGGCGCTTTGCCGTACTTCTCGGCCAGATACAGGTTGATCGCCATCGATTCCCACATGATGAAGCCATCGTCGTCGATAGCCGGGACGTGGCCGTTGGGATTGATCTTCAGGTACTCGGGCTTGCGGGTTGCTCCGTCGAAGCTGATCGGCGTGTGCTCGTACTGCAGGCCCAGTTCCTCTGCCGCCCACAGCGTGCGCGCCGCGCGCGACATCGACGTGCCGTAGATCTTGAGCATCAGACTAACCTCCGTTGTC
>JASHQJ010000470.1 GCA_030037595.1 Candidatus Binataceae bacterium | reverse complement strand
AAAGCGTTACTTTAAGCGGCGAGGCGGCACGCGACCGCCCGCCGACCGGGAGGATTGGTCGGATGGAAGTCAACGGAATGGCGCATGTGATCCTGACGGTCAGCAATTTCGAGAAGTGCCGAGCCTTCTATGAAAAGCTGTTGCCGTTCCTCGGGATGCGCCCCGTCATTAACAGCAACGAGATGTACTACTGCGTCGGCGGCCGAACCGCCGTGGGCATCATGCGGAGCGACGAGCAGTATCGCGCCGAGCGCTTCGTGCAGCGCCGCGTCGGCCTGCATCACTTATGTCTTCGCGCCCGGGAGCGCGCCGACGTGGACGAGGCGTACCGCTTCCTGCAATCGATCGGCGCGAAGATCGTGCATACACCCGAGGACGGTCCCTGGGCGCCCGGCTACTATTCAGTGCTGTTCGAGGATCCCGATGGTGTCCGGGTCGAGATCAATCACGTGCCGGGCAAAGGTTTGCTCGCGTAGGTAGGTCTGCGCAACAGTCAATCTGTCATCATGAGCGAGCCGCAGCGGTAGCGAAGCGACGAGGATCAACGCGAAGCGATTCGCTGGGGCGCGCCCTCACCGTCGGTGAGATTCACCAAGGTCAGTCGCGTAAATGCCTTTTCCGGTGCGCGGCTTCCGCCTCCGGCGTCAGCCGCGGGCGAGGCTGTTGATAGCGCCCACTTCCATCGACTGATGGTTGCCGGACGCTCGCTATTCGTCATCCCGAGCGAAGGCTGCCGGAGTCGAGGAATCTTATCCGCAAAGAGCGGCGGTATGTTCGCGTCGCGAATGACGCGCGATTCTACGTCCAAGTGTTCCTTTTGCCTGAAATCGGATCCCTCGACGACGCTCGCGGACTCGCTTCGCTCGGGATGACGGAGAGTAGCAACTTGTGCAGAGGAAAACTTAAGTAGCCAGTGGCGCGCTCTACTTCGACGAACGCGAGTCCGCGGCGTTCGTGATTCCGGTTGGCAGGCCGTCGATACTCCGCACGTTGTGCTTCTGCTGATAAGGCGTCACGGCGTCGTCGCCCTTCTTCTGCCAGTACTTGCGAAGCGTGTCACGCTCCCTGTCGCCGTCGTAGGGCACCGCGTAGCCGCACGAGGTCATCGCGGACTCGACATCGATCTCCATGATCTGGCGAACGCCCGGCTCCGGCGGGAACATCGCCAGGTACTCGTCCCACTTCCTATCGCCCCGTTGAATCGTGCGGCCACGGCCGTAGAGGCGCGCGATACGCGCGGTCTGGTCGAACGAGCAAAACATCACCGTGATTCGCCCGTCGTCGAGCAGATGCGCCGCGGTTTCGTTGCCGCTGCCGGTGAGATCGAGATAGATCGCGCGACGCTCGTCGAGCACGCGGAAGGTGTCCATCCCCTTGGGCGAGAGGTTGATTCGTCCGACGCGCGGCGCGGTCGCGACGAAAAACATCTTCTGCTCGGCGATGAAGTCTTTCAGCTCAGGCGTGATGCTTTCGTAGAACCGCGACATCGGCGCACCTCTAAGTGGTGATCGTCTAATCGCACGCTACATGCACCGGCATCGCCACGCAAAGGTGCAATCCGCGCGCCGCATATCGCCGTCGCGCTTAGTCCGCTAGACGTGGTGGCATCCTAGTTTTGAAGCGGGCCGAACGATGCAAAGTCGTGGATGACGATAGTGATCACGAGTAGCAGGCCGCTGATAGCAACGGCCGAACCCCGAGTGAGCCCAGGGGGGACTCACTTTTCCTGCGCAGCCATTGGTCCACGCTCATGCCGACGACCACCAGAAGTCATCCAACAATCTGAAGAATTGTGGACCACGACCAGAAGAGGTATTGAACAACTGGCGGTGTGTGCTGCATCTGAGACTTCTGCGGGTTGGTGTCAACTGAATGAATAACACACACCAACAAGGTGTTGGGACGGAAAAGACCTGAAGGACCACGTATGGCCGATGCGCACACGCTGAATCCTGATCCGCCGGGCAAGTTCAGCTTCCGCCAAATGCTGCCGACGCTGATTTACGACGTCGCGATGCCAATAATCGCCTTCAACCTGCTGACCAAGTACGGCGTCTCGACTCTCCTCGCGCTGGTCGCGGGCGGAATCTTTCCCGCCGCCAACAACATCATCACATTCGTCAAGTCGCGACGCCTCGAGCCGCTCGGCATCATCGTGATGATTTTCCTTGCCGTGGGCTCGGCAGCCTCGTTGATTTCCGGCAGCGTGTTCTTCGCGCTCATCAAGGAATCGTTCCTGACCGCTACTTTCGGCCTCATCTGCCTTTTCTCTCTCTTCGCCGAGCGCCCGCTGATGTTCTACATCGTACGACAGTTCGTCGCCGGCGACGATCCAATGCGGCTCGAATGGTGGAACGGCCTCTGGCAGTTCGACAGCTTCCGCAGATCGCAGCGCGTCGCCACGACGGTGTGGGGAGTAGCCTATATCATCGAGGCGTTGCTGCGAGTCGCCTTCGCGCTGGTGATGTCGCCGGCGCAGGTGGTCGCAATTTCACCGGTGATGGCCTTCGGCGTGATGATCCTGCTCATCATGTGGACGCGACGCTACCTGACCGCGATGCGCGACCGCCGAATCCGGGAGATGCAGCTAAGCGCGGCGGGGTGACGCTACGCCGCAACCACCGCCTTCGCGGGTATCAACCGCGTTTGTTCGGCTTCGAGTGACAGGCATCCGAGCGTCACAACCACGCCAAACGCGGCGGCGACGATGAACGCGTCGAAGGCGAACGAGTACGAGCCCATTACATCGAAGATTCGTCCCGCCGCGATCGGGCCGATTGCGGCGCCCACCGTCTGGAACACGCCGCTCGTGCCGGCAATCGAGCCAAAACGCTTCAGCCCCAGCGACTCAACCGTGATCATCGGCAGCAGCACCAGCGGCGCGCCGAGAGACAGACCGAAGATGAGCACGAATGGGATCAGCACAACGGCCCGCCCGGCGCCGAATATCAGCAAGATTCCGATACCTTGCGCGACGAAGTTCCACGCGAGCGCGCGCCGCGCGCTCACGCGATCGGCAAACGCACCCATCACCAGCTTGCCGAGGCCCGCCAGCACCAGCACCAGGCTCATCGTCCTGGCGGCGAACGCGGCGCTGTATTTGAGGCCGATCAGGTACGGAATCAGGTGCAGGCCGGCGCTCGCGGCGATGAACGCGTAGAGAAAGTTCGCTCCGCAGATCAGCCAGAACGATCGCGTATGCGACGCCTCGCCGAGCTCGAAGCCCGGAAGATCGATGACCGGATGCGTCGGCATATCCGCCGGGGAGATCGTGGCGCGCGCCTCGGGCGGGCGGCTGCGGACCATCAGGATCATGATCGGAATCGCGATCACGATCATCGGAATCGCGAGCGTGATGTAACCGCCGCGCCATCCGTGATGGGTGATCGCGATATTGGCAACAATGGTCATGCCGGCGCCGCCGAGCGCCGTGCCGGAGAGCGTGAGGCCGAGCGCGATTCCGCGGTTGCCGCTGAACCAGTTCGATACGACCAACGCCGCAGGCAACAGCGTTGCGCCACCGATGCCAAATCCGAGTAGCAGGTACGCGGCGAGCATCGGGCCGTACGAATGAACCTGGCTCGCCCCGAGATAGGCGGCGCCGGCAAGCAGCGCGCCCACCACCATCACGACGCGAGCTTCGATTCTATCCAGCAACCATCCAATGAGCGGTGCAGAGATGCCGGCCGAGACCGCGAGGATGCTCTGGAGGCCGGAGACCTGCGCGCGGCTCCATCCGAACTGCTTGATAAGCGGGGTAACGAAAACGCCGGCGACGTTGTAGCCGGCGCCGAAGATCAAAAAGAGGACCACCCACAAGCTTGCGACGATAAACCATCCCTGGCGTTCGCGCTGCGTCATAAGTTTCTCCAGCGGAGCGTTGGTGTCAGAACTTATAGCCAGCCCGCGCGATGACGTCGAGCGCAAAATGAACGCGCCGCGCCTATTCCATCGACGACAATGGAATAAAGCCCTCGAGTCCGCTCCTCATCCTGATCTGCGCGTAGTTGAGCGCGAGCGCTATCACGTGGACGTCGTGACCCTCGTGAACCTCGGAGAGCTTCTTGCTCCACTTATTCGGCTTCTCGAGCACGGCGGCGTTGTGCGAAAGGTGGAAAATCTTATCGATCGGCTTGAGTATCTCGACCGTTGCCGGATCGATATAGCCGGTCTGGCCGTTTTTGAGGTGAACGCGCAGGAAGTAGTGCGTCGAGCCCGTCACGCGGACGAACTTGTCCGGCTGCAGCGGCTCGAGATGCTTGCTGGTCTTGGCGGGCTCGCTGTACACCCAGTCGGCCTTTATCACCTTCACCACGGCGTCAGCAGGTTCGACGTCGAAGTGAGTAGGCACGGCGGGAGCGTGATGGGAAGCCGCCATATGATGGGCCTCGGCGGTCGGCGCTCCAACCGGACCGGGGGTCATCTCGGCTTCGGCGGGCGATGGCGCGGCCGCTCCAGGAGAGGCTGCGCCGCCCTCGGCAGGTACGACCGAGGTCTCGGGCACGCCCTCATCCGAGGGCGCTGCCGACGGCCCCGCAGCGTGCGCCGCCGGAGCCCACGCATACAGCGCCGCGCCGAGTATGCCCGCGCATGCTGCAATCCTCACCCAGCCAAAATTTCGATTGTTCGTCATCAGCCTCCCCTCCGCTTGAATCCCGCAGCCGCTAAGTCAGCATGCACCGCACACCGTGCATCGCGTCACGTCGCACGGCGGGCTCTGATGCTCGAAGTGCGCCTTCTTCCGCTCAGACTCGAGGAACCACTTCTCGACATGATGATCGATAAAGTCCCAGGGTAAAAGCTCGTCGCGTGCATATTCGCGCGTGACGAAGAAATCGGGATCCTGCAAATCAACTGCCGCAGCGGAATCGATATCGCGGCGGATCGCTTGCAGCTCATGCCAGATCGCGCCGGGATCGTCGGCGCCCGCCGCATGCAGCCGCTCGAGAATCCGCGATACGCGCCGGTCCCCCCGCGAAACCATCGTCTGGAAATACGCTTCGCGCGGGGATTCGGCATCAAGCTCGACCGGCCCCAACTTGCTGAGCGCTGAGCGGAGCATCGCGATCTTTCGCTTCAGGCTGCGCGCGTCTTCCATTCGATCCCATTGGAAAGGCGTCCACGGCTTGGGGACGAAGGGGTTGAGCGATACGGTCACACTCGCGACGCGCTGGCGGCGCTCGCGCGCGCCTGCGATTATCTTGCCGGTCAGCTCGGCAATCGCGAGCACGTCGTGGTCGCGCTCCTCGGGCAGTCCAACCATAAAGTAAAGCTTTAGATTTGCGACGCCCTCGCCGAGCATCATCGCGGCTGCTTCGAGGATTTGCTCCTCGGTGAGATTCTTGTTGATTACCTTGCGCATCCGCTCGCTACCCGCTTCCGGAGCGATCGTTACGCTGCGCGCCCCGGTCTCGGCCAGCGCGGCCGCGAGTTTCGGCGAAATGCAATCGGCCTTGAGGGAAGATGGTGAAAGACGCCCACCGCGCTCGGCCACGTCGGTCGCGATCTCGGCAACGCCCGGCACGCTTGCCATCTCAGCGCCAACGAGACCGATCACCTTGCGCTCCGAGAGTCCGTGGCGGGCCTCGGCGATCAGATTCTCGGACGAGCGATAACGTATCGGCCGGTACATGAAGCCTGCTGCGCAGAAGCGGCATCCCCACTGGCATCCGCGGCTCGCCTCGACCAGGTACATGTCGCCGAAAACCGATTCCTCGGTGAGAATAAGCGACGCGGTCTTGAACTGATCGAGGTCGTCGATGAGGCGGCGATTAACGCGCGGCTTGGTAGGACCGCGATACGCGAATGAACGGAGCCGTCCGCGTTCATCGTACGCGGGTGCGTAGTGTTCGGGGACATACGCGCCTTCGACCTCGGCGAGCCGCGCGAGCAGGTCGTCATCGCCGCGATGCTCCGAAAAGCGCGCAATGAACTCGGGCGCCATCTCTTCGCCCTCGCCGATCAGGAACAAGTCGATGAACTCCGCGATCGGTTCAGGATTGAGGAACACGGCAGAACCGCCCGCGACGATCAGCGGGTAGCCACGGCCCTTGCGCTCGGCGCTTCGCGCTGGAATTCCGGCGAGCTCGAAGATGCTCGGCAGGTTCAGGTAGTCGGTCTCGAATGAAATCGAAAATGCGATGAGGTCGAAATCGGAGAGCGGGCGCGCGCGCTCGAACGAGACGATCCGCTCGCCCGTCTTGCGCATCTGCGCGCGCTCGTCGGCGTCGGGCAGGAAGGCGCGGTCGGCTGCGACGCGTGGATCGGACTCGAAGATATGGAACACGGCCTGGAAACCGAGATTCGCCATCCCGAGCGGGTAGATGTTGGGATAGATGACGCAGACGGAGACGTCGCCGCCGGGGCTCCGCTCGTAGAGCACCTTCTCGCGCGCGATTCGCTCCAGCGCGCGCTTACGGATAAACATCCGGCCTCTCCGTCATACGAGGATAGGTTAACGCCCCCGCGACCCTTGTCCAAGCGCCGGTCAGCGCCTCCGAAGTCATCTGGATGTCGGTTACGCGATCACTCTATCGGGATGAGTGTAGATGTTGAATCCGCCTTCGCGCAGAAAGCCGATCAGGGTGAGGCCCATCTCCTCTGCGAGTTCCACCGCCAGTGACGAGGGCGCCGATACCGCGGCGAGGATAGGCGCACCAGCCGCGGCCGCCTTCTGAACGATCTCAAACGACAAACGCCCGCTTACCATCACGATGCAGCAGGTGAGCGGCAACTGATCGTTCATCAGCGCGTGGCCTACGATTTTATCGACCGCGTTGTGACGACCGATATCCTCGCGGGTCGCGAGCAACTCGCCTGCTCTATCGAATCGTGCCGCCGCGTGAAGGCCACCAGTGGCAGCGAACACCTGTTGTGACGCGCGTAGCTTCGGCGCGATCGCAAGAATCTTTTGCGCGCGGACGCGGAACTCATCCTTGATTGGCGAGATACGCCGCGAGAGCGATTCGATACTGGTGCGGCCGCAGATTCCGCAGCTTGAGTTGATCGTGAAATTGCGGCTGAGCCGCTCCCTCAGCCGTTCGGCAGGCACGTTGAGAACAATATCGAGCGCGTTCGGCTCGGGAATGCCTTTCGCATCGCGCACGCGGCGGATTTCGCCGAGCTCGGCGCGTGAGTTGATGAAGCCCTCCCCATGGAGGAAGCCGGCAGCAAGCTCCTCGTCATCTCCCGGCGTGCGCATCGTGATCGTGAAGCGGCGCCCGCCGAGACGGATCTCGAGTGGCTCCTCGACCGCGACCGCATCGGAAGCAGCGCGAGCTTCACCTGCGGACCATCGAAGCGGCCTTATCGCGAGTTGTTTTTTGCTCCGCGCTGGCACATCTCTACACTATCATTGGCGGGCCTCGAAGCGCAGTGTTAGGCGCAAGCCCGTGCCGATGAAATGGAGGTTGTGATGGCCAATCACTTCAGTCCAGACAGCGCCGCCAAGCATTCGCGACTTCGCGGCGCGGTCAAAAGCCACAGCGTTTGTCCTTATTGCGCGGTCGGATGCAGCCAGAACGTGTACACGAAGGCGGGCGAGCTAATCGATATCGAGGGTGCGCCCGAGAGCCCGATCAACGCCGGCCGGCTCTGCCCAAAGGGCGCCAATACGTTCCAGCTTGTCCGCAATCCCCATCGCGTGACCAAGGTCATGTATCGCGCGCCCTACTCCGATCATTGGGAGTCGAGGCCGCTCGAATGGGCGATGGATCGAATCGCGGAGCTCACGAAAGCGGCGCGCGATGCCGACTTCATCGAGCGCGACGCGACGGGCCTCACGGTGAATCATCTGAAGACGCTTGCGCATCTCGGCGGCGCGACGCTCGACAACGAGGAAAACTACCTCATTAAGAAGCTTTTCGCGGGCGGTCTCGGAATTCTCTCCATCGAGAACCAGGCGCGGATATGACATAGCGCATCGGTGCCCGGTCTGGGCGCCTCCTTTGGACGCGGTGCGGCGACGACGTTCCAGGCTGACCTGGCGGCGAGCGATTGCATTTTGATTATGGGCTCGAACATGGCCGAGGCTCATCCTGTAGGATTTCGTTTTGTGATTGAAGCGCGTGAGCGCGGCGCGGCACTGATCCACGTAGATCCACGCTTCACGCGGACCTCGGCGATGGCGAACCTGTTCGTACCGATTCGCGCCGGCTCGGATATCGCGTTCCTGGGCGGCATCATCAACTACATCATCGAGCACGACCGCTGGTTCAAGGAATACGTCCTGCACTACACCAATGCCTCTTCGATCGTGAACGAAGCGTTCATCGATGCGGAGGAAAACAGCGGCATCTTCCCGGGTCTCGATCCTGAACAGCGCGCCTACGTGAAGGAAACGGGGTCGTGGAATTACAGCACTCTCCCGGATGGCATCGGCGCGGTCGAGAGCGATCGATCGCTCCAGCATCAGCGATGCGTTTTCCAGGTGATGCGCCGTCACTTCACGCGCTACTCGCCTGAGATGGTTTCGCGCGTGTGCGGATGCAAGCCCGAGGACGTCGTACGCGTGGCGGAATTGCTCTGCCGCAACTCCGGCCGCGAGCGTACGAGCGCGATCGTGTACGCACTCGGATGGACTCAGCACGCGAGCGGTGTCCAGATGATCCGCGCCGCCGGAATCATCCAGTTACTGCTCGGAAACATGGGACGGCCGGGCGGCGGAATCATGGCGATGCGGGGGCATTGCAGCATCCAGGGCTCGACCGACGTTCCCACGATGTACAATCTGTTGCCAGGTTACTTGTCGCATCCCGATGCAGTTCCTCAGAACGCGACGCTGGACGAATACATCAGGCACGGACGAGGCTTCGCGAATGCGCGCAATTGCTCGGCCTCGGGATTCTGGCAGGAAGAAGCAGTGCTCGGATATTGGTCCTACCTCGGGAACTTCATCGTCAGTCTGCTCAAGGCCTGGTATGGCGATGCGGCAACACCCGACAACGAGTTTGGATACCAATGGCTGCCGAAACTGGACGGCGACTATTCGGAGCTGCCGACATTTTTCGAGATGCATCGCGGCGGCGTGAAGGGATTGTTCCTGATCGGGCAGAATCCTGCGGCTGGAGCTCCCAACGCCAGCCTGAATCGCGCCGCGCTAAGGAACCTCGATTGGCTGGTTGTGCGAGACTGGTTCGAGCACGAGAGCGCTAACTTCTGGTATGCCGACCCAACGGCCGGTGATCCAAAGAAAATCAAGACCGAGGTTTTCTTTCTGCCCGCCGCCACCAACATCGAAAAGGATGGAACCTTTACCAATACGGAGCGGCTGATCCAATGGCACGAGAAGGCGCTCGATCCTCCGGACGATTGCCGCTCCGATACGTGGTTCATCTACCATCTTGGGGTGGGCCTGAAGAAGCTATACGCAACTTCGCCGCTCGAGCGTGACGCGCCGATCAAAAATCTCACTTGGGATTACATGCGCACCTCGCCTGCGACTCTTCCCGATGGCTCCCAGAGCAGGATTGCCGACGAGCCGGAAGTCGAAAAGGTGCTGCAGGAGATGAACGGGCGGCGCGTCGGCGGCGATCTGCTGAAGAGCTTCGGCGAGCTCAAGGCTGACGGCTCGACGGCCAGCGGCGTGTGGATTTACACGGGAGTATATCCCGCGGAGGGTGACAATCGCGCGCACTCGCGCAATCCGGCGCGAAACGGCGCGACCTATCCTCAATGGGCCTTTGCGTGGCCGGCGAATCGGCGCACTCTCTACAACCGAGCGTCCGCAGATCCGGCGGGCAAGCCATGGTCGGAGCGGAAGAAACTCATCTGGTGGGACGAGAAGGAGTCGAAGTGGACCGGCTTCGACGTTCCTGACTTTGAAGCAGGCAAGCATCCCGCCTATCGGCCCGCAATGGGCGCCCTCGGCATGGATGCGATCGCCGGCGACGCGCCATTCATCATGCACCCCGACGGCCGCGGATGGTTGTTCGCTCCGTTCGGCGTTCGTGATGGTCCGTTACCGACGCACTACGAGCCGCTCGAGTCGGTGGTGAAGAATCAGCTCTACTCCACCCAGAGCAATCCGACGGTGCGCGAATTCCACGCCGATCTGAATCTGCTGGCGAAGGAGGTCGATCCCGAGTTTCCCTGCGTGGCGACGACCTATCGCCTCACGGAGCATTACCTCAGCGGGCCGATGAGCCGCTTCAACAGTTGGCTGAACGAGTTGCAGCCGGAGATGTTCGTTGAGATCGATCCCGTACTCGCAAAGGAGCGCGGCATCGAGAATGGCGGCTGGGCCGTGGTGCGCTCGCGGCGCGGCGC
>JASHQJ010000469.1 GCA_030037595.1 Candidatus Binataceae bacterium | reverse complement strand
AAGCACAAGTGGGGCATGACGATCGACGTCAACGCCTGTATCGGATGCAGCTCCTGCGTCGCGGCCTGCTACGCCGAGAACAACGTGCCATTCGTGGGCAAGCAAGAAGTGGACAACGGCCGTATCATGTCGTGGATCAGGATCGAGCGCTTCTATCCCGAGGAGCACGAGGAGAATCCTCCGCTGATATACCTCGCGCCGATTCTCTGCCAGCAGTGCGACCACGCACCGTGCGAGCCGGTCTGCCCGGTATTTGCCTCGTATCACACCGAGGAGGGCCTCAACGGCCAGATCTATAATCGCTGCGTCGGCACCCGCTATTGCGAGAACAACTGCCCGTACAAGGTGCGGCGCTTCAACTGGTATCTGCCCGAGTGGCCGACGCCTCTGCACCTCCAGCTCAATCCCGACGTGGCGGTGCGCGGCGCGGGCGTGATGGAGAAGTGCACATTCTGCATCCAGCGTATCCAGTACGCCGAGCTAGATGCGAAGTTGGAAAAGCGCGCGGTGCGCGACGGCGAGATCGTCCCGGCTTGCGCCCAGGCCTGCCCGGCTCATGCGATCACCTTCGGCGATATGAAAGATCCGGCGAGCGCCATGATGCGCCGGCGCGATCAGAACAAAATCCGCAACTACCAGATGCTGAGCGAGCTCAACACGCAGCCAGCCGTCGTTTATCTGCGCGACCTGCACAGCGCGAAAGGAAAAGCCTAAGTGGCAGCGGTCCCTCAGCAGCAGATAGTCGAGCCGTCGTTCGCCGACGTCGATCGCCAGGTGCTCCGGACGCTGGAACCGCCCCGATTGCTGTACTGGGTCTGGATTTTGTTCTGCTTCACGCTGGTGGGTGTCGCGCTGGCCCTCTGGACGCGGCAGATCTACGTCGGCCTGGGAGTTTCAGGACTGCGGCAGCCGGTGATGTGGGCGATCTACATCACCAACTTCGTTTTCTGGGTCGGAATTGCCCACTCGGGCACGCTGATCTCCGCAATTCTCTTCCTCTTCCGCACCAAGTGGCGCACCGCGGTGTATCGCGCCGCCGAAACTATGACGATCTTCGCGGTGGCGACCGCAGGCCTCTGCCCTCTCTTCCACCTGGGTCGCGTGTGGAACGCCTACTGGCTGCTGCCCTATCCCAACGAGCGCTACCTGCAGCCCGACTTCCGCTCGCCGCTGGTGTGGGACGCGTTCGCGGTCAGCACCTATCTGATCACGAGCTTGCTCTTCTGGTCGATGGGCCTGATTCCGGACCTCGCTAACGTTCGCGATAGCGCTGTCGGTATCCGCAAGAAGATTTTCACCGTGCTCGCGCTGGGCTGGCAGGGCACCGACCGCCAGTGGCACGCCTACTCGATGATCTACCTGCTGATGGCAGGCCTCGCGACGCCGCTGGTGCTCTCGGTTCACTCGGTCGTGTCGTGGGACTTCGCGATGGCACAACTCCCCGGATGGCACAGCACGATCTTCGCGCCCTACTTCGTCGCCGGCGCGATTTTCTCCGGCGTCGCCATGGTCATCACGCTGCTGGTGCCGATGCGCAAGCTGCTGCATCTCGAGGAGCTGCTCACGCCGTGGCACTTCGACAACCTGGCCAAAGTCGTGCTCCTCACCTCGCTCATCGTGTCGTACTCGTACTTCACCGAGACCTTCATGACCTGGTACTCGGGCGATCCGATCGAGCAGATGACCTTTCACATGCGCTACTTCGGCCCGTGGGCCTGGATGTTCTGGACGATGGTGCTCTGCAACTGCGTCATTCCGCTGTTCCTTTTCATCCCGAGCGTGCGCGTCAATCTGACCCAGATCTGGATCATCTCGATCTTCGTGAATATCGGGATGTGGTTCGAGCGCTTCGTGATTATCGCCGGCTCTCTTAGGGTCAACTTCGAACCTGCGCAATGGGGCACGTACCATCCCTCGATCACCGAGATCATGATCACGGTCGGCACCTTCGCCTGGTTCCTCGGATTGTTCTCGCTGTTCGCCAAGTTCGCGCCGATCATCTCCATGACGGAGATGAAGGAAGACATCATGTGGCTGCGCAAGGCGCTTAAGAAGGGAGATTACTCGAGGGCGGCATGAGCACCGTCGCGATCATCGCTGCGTTCGACCAAGAAGATCAGTGCGCGCAGGCCGTGCACGAGCTGCACGAGGCCAACCTCGGCGAGCTCCGTTCCTTTTCGCCGTTCCCGAGCCACAAGATCCAGCACGCCTTCGCACGGCCGAAGAGCCCGGCGCGCTGGGCGACCTTCACCGGCGGCGTCACGGGCGTGCTGACGGGGCTCGCGATCACGATCGGCACGACCTGGGAATGGAACCTGAATGCCGGCGGCAAGCCGCTCGTGTCGTGGCCACCCTTCATCGTCATCTGTTTCGAGCTGATGATCCTGCTCGGTGGAATTTTTGGACTCCTCGGGTTCTTCGCATTCGCTGGTGTACCCGCGCTCGAGCCGGAGTTCGGCTACCGCGAGCGTTTCGGCAGCGATCAGTTCGGCGTGGTGGTGCGCTGCGACGAGGGCCGGGGTTCCCGTGCCGAAGCGATGCTGCGTGAGGCGGGTGCGCAAGAGGTATCGCGTGAAATCGTTTAGCAAAGACGGGTCGTCGCTGACGCCTGAGGCATCGCGTCATCTGCAATGAGTGTTGAAGCAAAAACCGCGAAGGCTCGAGCCCGCGACGGCGCCGATATCGTTTATACGCCGGTCGAGGTGGTCGGCATCAAAACCACCGTTGTCGGGGCGATCCTGGTCGTGCTCGGCGTGATTGGCTTTGTCACCGGCCTCGCGCGTGGCGAAGCGCTGACCGTGTGGGGCGGATACCTCGTCAACTTGCTCTTTTTTCTTAGTGTCGCACAGGGCGCCGTGATCGTTTCGGCTTCCTACTATCTCGCGCAGGGCAGATGGGCCGGCACAACGCAGTTCAGACTGGCAGAGACGTTCACGCCGTTTCTGTGGGTCGGCTTCGTGCTCTTCTGGGGACTCTATTTCGGCCGCGCCGTGATTTTCCCTTGGGTCTTGCATCCGATCGCGCAGAAGGCTGCGTGGCTCAACACTCCGTTCCTGTTCGCGCGCGACGGCCTGATGCTGTTCATCATGGCTCTGCTCAGCACGATATTCGTGCGACTCTCGCGCGGCGAAGCGGCGCGGGCGTGGATCCTCTCCAACGACATCGAGTTTCCGCCCTCGCCAATCAGGCGTATCACGCCCGTGCTCGGCATCCTGTACTGCTTCTTCTATTCGTTCCTCGCGGTTGACCTGGTGATGTCGCTGGCGCCCCTTTGGCGGAGCACACTCTTCGGCTGGTACTTCTTCGCGGCCGCTTTCTGGAGCGGGATCGTGACGATGACGTTCACTGCGGTCATCCTGCGCTCGCAGCTAAAGCCTGGTAACGCGTTCACGCAGCCAAAGGTCTTTCATGATCTCGGCAAATTCATCTTCGCGTTCTCGGTCTTCTGGGTTTACCTGCTCTTCGCCCAGTACATCGTGATCTGGTACGGCGATATCCCGGTGGAGACGTTCTTCCTCGTGCAGCGCGTGCATCACATGCCGTGGTCGCCGGTCTCGCTCGCCTGCGCTATTTTGATTTTCGTCATTCCGTTCCTCGTGCTCTTGAGCGTGCGCGCGAAGAAGACTCCGGGAATTCTGGGCGCGGTTGCGCTGCTCGGCATCATCGGGATGTGGCTCGAGCGCTATGTGCTGGTCGAGCCGTCGCTTTCGCTAGACGCGATTCCGTTTGGCCCGACGCAGTTACTAATTACGCTCGGATTCCTCGGCGCATTCATTCTCTCCTCGATTTCTGGAATCAACCGCGTCGCAACGGCCGCGTGTGCCGGCGAGCCGATTGGAGAGGACGAATGATGCGCGCGTCACGTTTCTCCCTCTATGCGGTCCTGGCTGCGCTCGCGGAAATCCTTGCCGGATGCGAGCAGAGCGCGAACTTGCCAATGACGACGCTCGCGCCGAAGAGCGACCTCGCGAGTGCGATCCATCACCTGTTCCTCGAAGTGACGGCGTGGGACGCGATGATCCTGTTGATCGTAATCGTCGCGTTCACTCTCGCCGTATTCGTGTTCTCGACCCGTGCTGGTGAAGCGGCGCCGCCCTCACAAGCCTCCTCCGACCTCAAGCTGGAAATCGCATGGACGTTGGGGCCGGCGCTGGTCATATTGATGATTTCGATTCCGACTGTGCGCACGATCTTCCGCTCGCAGCCGGAGATCGCGCCCAAGGGTGCGCTGGATATCACCGTCGTCGCTCATCAATGGTGGTGGGAGTTCGACTATCCCGACGGCCACAAGACCGCTAACGAGATGCATATCCCGACGGGCCAGCCGATTAGGCTCCGCCTCGAATCTGCCGATATCATTCATAGCTTCTGGGTGCCGCAGCTGGGCGGCAAGCGCGACGTAGTGCCCGGGCAGATTAATCATCTGACCTTTATGGCGAGCGTGCCCGGCGAGTATCCCGGCCAGTGCGCGGAGTTCTGCGGCCTCTCGCACGCCAACATGCGCTTCCGCGTCTTCGTCCAGACGCCCGACGACTTCGCGATGTGGCAGAAGGCGGAGCTGGCCGGTCCCGCAACGCCACCCGCAAATGACCGGCTCGCGGTTGAGGGCGCGCAATACTTCGCAACCAGCCCGTGCACCACCTGCCACACCGTTGAAGGCGTATCCAAGGGCTACATAGGTCCGAACCTGACGCATTTCGGCAGCCGCACCACGCTTGCCGCGGGCGTGCTTAAAAACGATCCCTCCGAGGTCGCGGCATGGATCACCGATCCGCAGAAAATCAAGCCCGGCGCCTACATGCCCGGATTAGTGCTGCCGGGGCCAAAGCTCAACGCCCTGGTCGCGTACCTCGAGAGCCTTAAGTAGGGAGCAATTTGCATGGCCGCCCAGCCAAAACCGTTGCCCGTTCATCAGCCTAGTTACCTCGAAGGCGGAGGACTGCTCGGCTGGCTGACGACGATTGATCACAAGCGCATCGCGGTGCTCTACCTGGTCACCGCGCTCGTTTTCCTCGTGGTCGGCGGAACCGAGGCGATGTTGATTCGGATCCAGCTCTGGCAGCCCGACAATCACTTCATCAGCGCCGCCACCTACAACGCCTTGTTCACGATGCACGGCACCACGATGGTCTTCCTGGTCGTGATGCCGCTGCTCCTCGGCTCCTTCGGCAACTTCATGATCCCGCTCCAAATCGGCGCGCGCGACGTGGCCTTCCCGCGTCTTAACGCACTGAGCTTCTGGATGGCTCTGGTGGCGGGCATCACGCTCCATCTTGGATGGATTCGCGGCGGCCTGCCCGATGCCGGATGGTTCGGCTATGCCAACCTGACGGAGCGCTACTTCTCGCCCACGCTTGCGGTCGACTGGTGGGTGATCGGTCTCATGATCTCGGGCACCTCGACGATTCTGTCGGCGATCAACTTTCTGACCACGATCATCACAATGCGCGCGCCGGGCATGACCTACATGCGCATCCCGATGTTCATGTGGGCGATGCTGATCACGTCGATCCTCATCCTGATCGCATTTCCGCCGCTCACCGTCGGCCTCATTTTCCTTCTGCTCGATCGCTTCTTCGGCACGCACTTCTACGTCGTGGCCGCCGGGGCCACACCGATTC